>JAQUSX010000099.1 GCA_028710055.1 Clostridia bacterium
CCGCTTCTTTTATTTGTTCTTCCGTGGCGTTTTGATTGCCCATTTTGATATTGTCTTCTATCGTTCCTCGGAAAATCATCGCTTTTTGCAACGCTATCGAAGCGTTGTTGCGAATAGTTCCAGCATTCAGTTCAAACACGGATTTTCCGCCAATGTGCATATTTCCTTCATTAGGTCTGTAAAAACCCATTAGTAGTTTCATAAGCGTCGTTTTTCCCGAACCGGTGCCGCCGATTATTCCAACTATTTGACCGTTTTTCACGTCCACGTTTATATTTTTCAGTACGGGAGTTTGCGAATCGGGGTAACAAAAATCCATATTCTCTATTTTTATATCGCCCGAGAGTTTTATTGATTCTCCGGTATCCGCTTCCGAGCCTTCCATAGCGAAAATTTCGCCTAATCTATTTAGCGTGACTTTGATTTTCGGCATATACAATAGCAAAGCGGAACCCATCATTAACGAAGACATAATAAGAGCTATGTACTGTATCGTTGCGATTACGTCGCCTGCCGTTAGTAAAGCCGACGTTTGTATACGCATCGCGCCGAAATACAAAATCAAAACTGTAGCGATATTTAACAAGAAAGCGGAAATAGGCTGAACTATGCTTGTCAAAATATTGGCTTTTATTATATATACCGCCATTGTTCTGGTTGCGTCCGATACTCTTTCATGCTCGTACGGTTCTTTATTAAAAGCTCTGATTACTCTTAGACCTTTTAATCTTTCACGCATTACTTTGTTTTGGATATCCATATATTTTTCACTGTTATCGTATAAACCGAACAGTCTTCTGTTGATTAACCAAATAAAGAATAAAATTATGGGGGAAATCCCAAGCATTATTAAAGCCAAAATCCAGTCGGCAATAAAGGTCATTACGATACCGCCGATAAACAATAACGGCATTGATACCAATACGTAAATTATTTGACCGACAACTTCCTGCATAAACCAGGTATCGTCAGTGGAGCGCGTAAACAAGCTTGCCGTGCCTTTGGACGCAAATTCTTCCGCCGTTAAGGAATTGACTTTTTTGAAAATTCCTTTTCTCAAGTCAGCTATGTAACCCGTTGATAAATCAGCTTTGAGTTTTGATATAACGAGTATAATCAGTAGAGTGGGTGTCGCTATGGCAATCATCAGCAAACCGCGCGTCCAGATATAATGCATATCTTGCACGGCTATACCAAAGGTGATAATGTTTGACATTATCTTTGGTGTTATTATCATTGCGAGCATAGATAACGCGTATAACAAAGCAATGACTATGATTTTTCCTGTGTAGGGTTTCAAATATTCTTTTAAGATTTTCATATACGCGTATGATATCATAATAATTATTTCCGCACAATAAAAAAGGAGGAACTAAAACGCTTAATTCCCCCAAAAACTGTCAACCGTTAGTTGCCGTAACTGTGCTATCGGTCACAATCTAATTTTTTATACTACTTTTTTTATCTTATACAAGCCGCCTTGATTTCTATGTTTCAATATCGAATGTATAATCTTGTCTTTTAAACCGCTAAAAAAATATTGAAGAAGCTTTTTTTTAAAAAAAATAACACGATTTTTTTGATTTTCTCAAAGTTGCCTTTACATTTTTTGCGGCGCTTTAATACCCAATAAATACAATCCTTTTGCGATAACGTCTTTTGTAGAGCGTACCAGCATTAGTCTTGCCGCTTGTTTATCATTATCGTCACCCAAAATGCGGTTTTCAAAATAATATTTATTAAAAGCCTGCGCCACGTCGATAAGATAATTCGCGATTATTGACGGCTCGTATTTTTCGCCCGCTTCGCTGATTTTTTCGGGGAAAATATTAAGAAGTTTTAATAAAACCACGCTCTCTTCGTTATTAAATACAGAATAATCGGGTTTTTGGGTTTTCGTTTCTTCCGCTTTTTCCAAAACCGAGCAGCATCTTGCGTGCGTGTATTGAATATACGGACTCGTTTCTCCGTCAAAATTAAGAACTCTATCAAAACTAAAAACGATATCTTTCATACGGTTGTTGCATAGAGCGGAAAAAACAACCGCGCCAACACCCACTTCTTCGGCTATCTGTTCTTTGTTTTCTTTATCGGGACTTTTTTCGTTTATTGTGTTCAAGGCCTTTTCCACAGCTTTGTCAAGCACGTCAGTAAGCCACACGGTATTGCCTTTACGGGTAGACATACTGCCTTCCTCCAGCGACACCATTCCGTATGCGACGTGAACCATATCTTTTGCCCAATCGTAACCCGCTATTTCCAACGCTTTGAAAAGCTGACGAAAATACAGGTTTTGCTGCAATGCCACTACGTACAGACATTTATAAAAATCGTATGTTTTCTTGCGGTAAACAGCCGCAGCCATATCTCTGGTGGCGTAGAGCGACGCTCCGTCTTTTTTGACTAACAAACACGGCGGCATATCGTAAGCCGACAAGTCTATTATTTCCGCGCCGTCAGATATTTCGGTAACTTTTTTCTGTCTTAATTCTTTTAACAGCGGCTGCATTTTATCATTGAAAAAGCTTTCACCGTCCCAACTATCAAATTTTACATCCAGTCTGTCGTAAACTTTCTTTACCTCGTCGAGCGTTATCTTTTTGAAATATTCAAAAAGTTTCAACGCTTCACGGTTTCCTTGCTCGATTTTTGCAAACCACTCTCTCGCTTCTTCTTCGAGCGCAGGGTTTTTCTCCGCCTCAACGTGAAAACGTACGTAAATTTTTTGCAGTTCTTTCAATCCGCCGCCGTCGATATCAACGGTGTTTCCCCACAGTTTGTATGCCACGATAAGTTTGCCGAATTGCGTTCCCCAGTCGCCAAGATGGTTTATTCCCACAATTTTAAAACCTAATTCTGTATAAATACGTTTTAGCGAATTGCCTATCGCTGTAGTGCCAAGGTGTCCAATATGAAAAGGTTTTGCAATATTAATGGAAGAATAATCTATACATATCGTTTTGCCGTTGCCTATATTGCTTTTTCCGTAATTGTCAGCGGTTTTTATTTCGCCTAATACTATTTCGCCGACTTTTTCACGGTTAAGAAAAAAGTTTAAATACCCGTTTACCGCTTCGACTTTCTCCACAATTTCGTCTTTTTTTACGGTTTTAGCAAACTCATTAGCTATAACGACGGGGGATTTTCTTAGTTCTTTCGCGAATTTAAAGCACGGCAAAGCGAAATCGCCCATTTTTGGGTCTTCGATTTCCATCAATAAATTTTCAATTTCACGCTCGTCTTTAACGGGAAAATCTATCAAAGTAGCTAAACGCTGTTTAAAATTCATTTATTGCTCCTTATTAATGATTACTCGTCCGTATCGCTAATCTCGTCCGCCTCTTTCGGCGCAGCCGATACGCTGACGACGTTTGAATCCTCGTCTTTTAGTTTCATTATGCGTACGCCCAAAGTATCTCTGCCTATTTTACTTATTTCTTCGGCGTTGACTCTTATTATTATTCCGCTATCGGCTATAAGCATTACGTCGTCTTCGGGGTCTATAAGTTTCAGATTCACGAGTTTTCCCGTTTTTTCGTTAAATACTCCCGCTTTAATGCCTTTTCCGCCGCGGGACTGCAAACGGTAATCGTCAATGCAACTGCGCTTTCCGTAGCCGTTTTCAGAAACGGTGATTACCTGACAGCTTTCTTTTACTATCGTCATATCGACTACGTAATCTTCGCCGTCAAGCTTAATGCTTCTTACCCCTTGCGCTTCTCTGCCCATAGGTCTCACATCTTCTTCAGAAAACCGTATGCACTTTCCTTCTTTTGAAGCTACCAGTATTTCGTCTTTGCCGTTGGTTGTAGCCACGGCTATAAGCTCGTCGCTTTCTGTCAGCGATATAGCTATTTTGCCCACTTTTCTTATGGACGAAAACTCGCTCATAGCTGTTTTTTTGATAAGTCCTTGCTTCGTCGCCATAATAAGATAACCTTCGGCGTCGTCTTTTTGCGGTATTACCATAGTGACTTTTTCGCCGTCCGTTAGCTGAAGCAGGTTTACTATAGCTCTGCCCCTTGCCGTTCTCTCGGCTTCGGGAACTTCGTACGCTTTTATAACGTAAACTTTGCCTTTATTTGTAAAAAAGAGTAAATCGTCGTGCGTACTGGATATAAACATATTTTCGACGAAAT
>JAQUSX010000100.1 GCA_028710055.1 Clostridia bacterium
AAAAAGGCACAGTAGAAGAAATCAAAGCCGAAACGGACAGAATCGCAAAGGCAAACGCTGAAATAATTCAACGTTTCTACCAAGCTAACGCTCCGCAAGGCGGCGCTGAAGGGGCAAACCCGAACGGTGCAAACAGCGCAAACGGCGCTGACGAAGCTAGCTACGACGTAAAAGACGCCGACAACAATTAATTTTTTACTAAATAAAGGAAAACCGCCGAAGGAAACTTCTTTCGGCGGTAAAACGATAAAATGCCAAAAAAAGATTACTACGCGGTTTTGGGAGTTACTAAAAGCGCGACCGAAGACGAAATAAAATCCGCTTACCGAAAAATGGCCAAGCAATACCACCCCGACTTGCATCCAAACGACAAGGCGGCGGCCGAGAAATTTAAAGAATGCAACGAAGCTTATTCCGTCGTGGGCGACCCCGAAAAACGTAAAAAATACGACAACGGCACGCTTGATTTTGAAAATTCGTTTAACGGCGGCGGAAGCGGTTTCAGCGGATTCGGTCAAGGTTTTTCGGCGAGCGGTTTTGACGATATATTCGATATGTTCTCGTCTTTTATGGGCGGCGGCAGCAAACGGACTTCTTCCAGAGCGTCGGTCGGCGCGGACATATCGCAGACGGTTGATTTAACGTTTATGGAAGCGGCTTTGGGCGCGAAAAAAACGGTAACTTTTACACGCCTTGAAAAATGCCCGACTTGCAACGGAACGGGCGCGAAAGACGCCGCGAGTTTCGTAACCTGCGACAAATGTAAAGGCACGGGCAGAGTTACTTATCAGCAAAGCACGCTTTTTGGCACACAGATTGTGCAAGGCGTTTGCGATAAATGCGGAGGCAGCGGCAAAATTGTAACTAATCCTTGTCGTGAATGCGGCGGAAAAGGCGTAAATTCAAAGAAAAAAGTAATAAACGTGACTATTCCCGCGGGAGTGGAAAACGGTTCGGTAATGCAGCTTGACGGCGAAGGCAATGCCAGCCGTACATACGGCGGAAGAAACGGTAATTTGCTTTTGGTAATAAAGGTGGAAAAAAGCAACGTCTTCACCCGCGACGGAAACGATATAGTGGTTGAAATGCCGATACCGTTTTCGGTTGCGGCTTGCGGCGGCGATATCGAAGTGCCGACTCTTAACGGTATGCAAGTTCAGCATATCGAGGAAGGCACGGCGAACGGCGAAATTTTCCGTTTTCGCGGCAAGGGCATACGCACGGCAAGGGGTACGGGCGACTTGTATTTAAAAGTAAAGGTCGAAGTTCCCGTGGGTCTTGGCAAAAGCGAAAAACATACCTTGGAACAGATGGAAAAAGTTTTGAGCAACAAAAATTATCCAAAACGAAAAGCCTTTTTAGACGAAATCAGCAAACTTTATAATAAATAGTTTTATCTGAAAAGAAAGTAAAACGTTTTTATTGAATATAAATCAAGCAAAATTATATTTAAAAATAAATCCAAGAAAATAATAAAAGACGGTTAAAAAGCCGTCTTTTTTCTTTTCCATAAATTATTATTCTTTTTTTTCGGTTTTACTTATTGCATTTAAGTTTTTCGTTCGTCTAATTTTAACTTTTTTCACAAAATAAATGATAAGGAATATTAAAATAGTTGCAATACCGCCGAAAAAGTTAAATAATAATAAAAAATCTATAGTAAATATTATATTTTGTTTTAATAAAAATTTTTTATATGAAAGATTAGCGGCTTCACATTTTTCTATCACCAAACTAAAATAATCGCCCAAAAGTTCTATATCCATTCCGTCTGAGAAAGCCAGATATTTTTCATCTTCTGATAAATAATAGTTAAAATAGTCAATAGTTGCCAGTTCATCACCGCAAGCGGCTATTATTACAGAACCGTTGTTCTCCGTAAAAGGCTTGTAATAATTAGACGGTATAATTATTTTATTATCAACAATAGGGAAAAAGGGTATTACCATTGAAGAGTCGGCGTCATATTCAAACTCGCACATTAAATCGCCTTCATTTTCTATTAAAAATATCAAACCGAAATCATGCGACAAAACAAAATCCACGCAGTCGGATGGAATGTAGATATCGCCGCTAACGTCTCTTAAATACGAGTCGATAATATTAACTTCAAGTTGCACCCAAGTAATATCGTCCTTTGTTTTTGTTTTTTCTCCGACATCAATTATTTCTACGTATAGGCAGACGTAACCTATTAACCCACTCCATGGGGGTGGTGAATATGCTTCCGCTTTTTCAGTGCAGAAAAAACAAGACCCGCAAATAACCACAGTCATTATTATCGCTGCTATTTTTTTAATATTGTATTTCATATCCCCGTTCCTCCAAAGCGTTCTTCAAAAAATTCACAACATCGCCGAGACGGAATTTTTGTACAATTATTAAAGGATTATCTTCAAATTCCCCTTGGATAATTTTTTCCTCGTCGGTTAATTCGAGTTCAATGCACTCCAGTTCGTCGTCGTATCGCCATGCATATACAAACGTATCCTGCGATATATTTTTTTGATCCTTTACAAAACAACCTAATGAAGAAAAACCGTATAGATTTTCTACTTGCAGATCTTCAAAAAGTATACCTATCCAGCAGTCGCCCACCGAAAACAGGGGTTTTCCTTCTATTTGATTATTAATAGATTTTGGACTCATATAATAAATGATTTCATTTATTTCTTTGTTATTAACATAATCGTAAATTAATGCGACTTCGAAATATGTGCCTATGTTATACGGATATTTATCAAGATAAACATCAAGATTTTTGGCTTCTTCCTGCGTGCAGCGTTTTAAAACTTTTATTAAATACATTGATTCGAAAGCATTTAGGGAAATCACAGCATCCAAATCCTTGCTAAATTCGGACGGTGAATACATATGGCAAACTCCAAAACCTATTTCGCCTTCATACGTCGTGTAGCTCAAATTATCTGAAAAGTTTATGATAGGGAAGCCGCTGTCATCGTATGTAATATCAACATAATTTTCACTCCATAACGGTTTGGCGCAGCCAACTAAATTTATCAATACTAAAAACGTAGCTAGAAAAACGCAGAAAATTTTTATTTTCAATTTCATAAAATGAACTCCTAAATAAAGGTATGCTTTTGTTTTGATTTGTAAATTACATAAAATTTTATTATTCTTTGGAGTTTTCGCCTGTTTCGCTTGGAGTATTGCTATATTTTTTTCTTTTTATTTTTTTACTTATAAAGTAAATGATAAGGAAAATTACGGCAATTATAAGACCTAATACCATAAAATAATATTTGAAAAATATAAATGCTAGTCCTCCTATACAAGCGAAGACATAAAGAAAAAATGCATATTGATTATCTTCAATTTTTTCAGGCAACAGATCAAAATAATCATTTAGTAGTTCCACGTCCATACCATCAGAAAAAGTCAGATATTTCTCATTTTCCAATAAATTTAGGTTGTAATCTTCTAAATATGAAAGCACCTGACAGCAAGGTTTTATACTTGTCAAATCATCTGAATAGGTTATGACCTCGTAATAATTTTCGGGTATAATTATTTTGTTATTCATAACAGGAAATAAGGGAATTATTCTTGAAGAGTTGGCATCGTAATCATAATCATTACATATCAGACCCTCGTCTGTATTATCCGCAAAGATTAGGGCGTAATTATTTGACAGAATAAAATCCACACATTCGCTAGGGACATATAAATCCCCGCTAAAACCTTTTAGATATGTTTGCAAAATATTTATTTTTATTTGGGTATAATCATTTTCGAAGTATGTAATTGTCTCGCTGCCAACGCCGATTATTTCAACGTATGCACAACTATAACCGTTCAAATAATACCAATCGGGAATAGTGGTAGCTTCCGCTTTTTCAGCGCAGAAAAAACAGGAACAGCAAATTATTACAGCAATTATTAACGCTATTACTTTTTTACAAGATTTCATATCCTCGTTCTCCAACTTCGGTCATTTAACAAAATTATACTTTATATATAGCATATTTTTATACCTGATGTCAATAATAGTTGATAATAAGCAAGTAAAAAATTAAAATTTTTTCAAATACAAAATACAGGTCGTATGCTATTTCGACAGCGCGCAATCGGTTTTCGACAAA
>JAQUSX010000101.1 GCA_028710055.1 Clostridia bacterium
ATGCCAAAGCTGCAGCCAGAAAAGCGAAAATAGCTCCCCATTGCATGGGTTCAGCCGCTGTTGTGACGATTGTTCCGGCGTCTTCGAAAAAAGCCAAAAGACTTGTCAACATAAAAATTTCCTCCAATAAATTCAGATAGTATTATTTAATCGTTTAATAGTTTTGTATATTTTGTGTTACCAGCAAGCGGACTGAATCTTAGTCCGTCGCCCGTGTAAAACTTGCCGAAAAATTCGATATGCTGTAAACGCGCATCATGCACGTACGCTCCCAGTAAGTTTATTGCCAAATTAAGTCCGTGTCCAAACAGCAGTACGACTACGCCTAGTAAAAAGAAATACGGACTGCCGAGCAATAATCCCGCCAACGTATTGAAAACCATTCCAATAACGCCCGTCGTTAGTCCAAGACCGAAAAGTCTTAGGTAGCTGAGAATATCGGAAACCAAGCCGATAACTCCCCATACTCCGCCAAGACCGCCAGTAATTTTGCCCAAACCTTTTTTCTTTCTGCCAGCGGTCAAAAGCACCACCGCCAAAGCCGCGACCATCATAATAAGACCTATATTAGTGAACATGGATAAGTCTTGAGCCGAACCAGTTAAAGCGGCAAATCCGCCTATGATCGCTAAAATCAAACCTATATCGAATATAATCCATACGAAAGAATCCAAAACAGCGTCAAGATAATGTTTTTGACGGATAAGATTAATTGCGCGCATGATCATTGCGCTTATTATATGCAAAGTGCCTAAAATAAGGCAAAGCTCTATCATGCCTAGCGGATTTGTGAGCGGGCTCAAAAGCACAGGTGAAAAAATGCTGTCCTCGGGGAAAGAAATCGCAAACCAGCCGCCGAATAATATACCCCATATTACTGTGGAAACGCCTGAATAGCCTATAATAAGCACGAGATTTTTCATTCCGCCTTCGGGTTTTATAAATTTTACGAATAAAGCCGCCACGAGCATCATCACGACACCGTAACCGACGTCGCCCATCATAATGCCCATAAACAGCCAATAGAAAACCGCTACAAACACGTTGGGGCTTGCCTCGCGGTAATCGGGCAAAGAATACATCTCAATGATGGAATTGAAAGGTTGGAAAATCTTATTAGTTTCTATAACGGTCGGCGGTTTTTCGTCGTCGGTCGGGTCGACATATTCCTGCGAACAAACCGACGTGTTCTTTTCCACCGTCTTTTTAATGGTTTCAACGTCCTCTTCCGCTACCCAGCCTTGCATTAAAAACACCTTTGAGGTTTCGCAAACGTTTAAGTTTGACTCGTTTAACTGCAACGCTACGGAATAATAATCATAGAGCAATTTTAATTCGGGTAAATAATCAGTAAGCTCCTGACATTTATTGAACAAAATATCTTCTTTTTCTTTATTGAGTCTTTCAATTTTGCCGCGGTGATGTCTTATCATTTCCGTTGCCGTCACGTTAAAATCGTAACCGCATTGGGAAAAATTCCATTTTTGCAAAGCTTCGCGGATTTCTTCTTCGGTTTCTTTTAAGGTTATCGCCATTATCGCGACGTCAGTACCTTTTTCGCCAATATAAGCAAACTGCGTTTCGGGATAGTCAACGACAAGTTTTTCAAAATCTTTTCTTTTAAAGTTTTGGACAATACCTAATAAAGACGCGGTATGAGCCGTGTTTTTTACGTCAAAAAACGCGATATCAAGATTTTTATAAATTTCCAAACTTTCCGATTCCTGACGGAATTTTGAAATTTCGCCGTCTATTTCGGTAATTCTATGCTGGTATTTTTCCGCAATGTATACGGCGTTATCAAATATATCTATTTCTTTTTCGCTTATTTCATCAAATTTTGCGTAAGACACTTCCGCTTTTCGACCGCCCGTTTTTATAGCGAATTTTGCTTTTTTGTCGCCTTGACTGCGGACGTATGCTTGTTTTACGTCCATTGCGTCCTTTAAAAAACGAATAACGCCGTCAATCTGGCTCATTTTTTTAATCAAAATATCGGTTTTTTCTACGTCGAATTTTTTAGTAGTGTCTTCGATTTCGTCCATATTGATAAGATGAACCTTTTTTGTGCGGGACAAAGCGGTGAAAAGTTTTTTCTTTTCACTAATCAGCCCTATAAGCGTAAATTTTTTCATCCGTAAAATTGGCATTAGTCTAACAAACTCTCCAAAATAACTTTTACTGCTTTATCCATATTTTTTGTTGATTTTTCTATAAACAAAGCGTCCGCGGTCTTGTTTTCAACCAAAAACTCGGCAGCTTTTTTTTCAGCGTTCTCCGCCGCTGTTTTCGTTTCACTAGACATAAATTGCCTAATATCTTTTGCGCTTTGTTCGTATATTTTTTCAGCGTCCGCGGTTGCCGCGGAAATAATTTCGCTCGCTTTTTCACGGGCAAACCCTATAATATCTTCCGCTTTGCTTTCCGCTTCGACAATAGATTTTACAACGTCTTTAACCATTTTTTCTTTTTAGCCCTCTTTTCTTTCTATCTCAGCTATTTTTTCCAAACGTCTAAGATGTCTGCCTTCTTCAAATATCGTGTTCAAAAAAATTTCGGCAAGCTCTATCATTTTGTCCACGGAAATCACTCTCGCGCCCATAGCCAAAATATTAGCGTTGTTGTGGCGTCGCGTCATTTCCGCCGTAAAACTGTCGGAACAAGCGGCGCAACGAATACCCTTGACTTTGTTTGCCGCTATCGACATACCTACACCCGTGCCGCATATCAAAATGCCTCTGTCGCATTGTCCGCTCTGTACGGCTTTTGCTACCGCGTAGGCATAATCGGGGTAGTCGCAAGAATCCGACGTATAAGTGCCAAAATCTTTGCATTTGTAGCCTCTTTGCTCCAAATAAGCGATAAGTTTTTGTTTGGCTTCTAATCCCGCGTGATCGCAACCCAAAGCTATCATCGTTATTCCCTCCGAAATTTTCCTTTTTTATATTAGTTCGTTATTTTCTTTATTATTTTGTTTTGTGCGTTTGTTTTATATCAATAATGATGGTTTTAAATAAAATTCTCGCCGACAGATTTTATCATTCTGTTTAAAACGGAAAAACCTTCTTCCGTTTTCGGGCAAAACATTTCTATAATGTAATCGTATTTTTTTTCACATTCGCGTAATGCGGAAAAAAGTTTGTTTGCCGCTTCCTTTTCCGTCTTGCCTAAGGAATATACTTCTTTGTTCTCAAAGAATTTTGAATATTGTTCAAGACAAAGTATAACCGCTTTTTGTCCGTTTGACATTAGTTTGTCGTAAAGTTCCGAAACTTTTTTCACGTCGCAAGTAGTATCGAGAGCGGCGGGTATTGAAGGAGCGTAATGACGGTATCTCATGCCCGGCGAATTGACCTTACGGTTTTTATCGCTAAACGTCAGCACCTTTTCACCCAAAACTTTTTCAATCTGCTCGGCTGTTACTATACCGGGACGCAATATAGTAGGCTCTGCCGTCATATCAAGCACGGTTGATTCTATGCCGACCTCGCAGTCGTGTCCCGCAAGTATTAACGGTATTTTGCCGTTAAGGTCTTCGAAAACCGCCTGATATGTCGTGGGACTCGGGCGCGAACTCAAATTCGCGCTGGGTGCAGCAATCGGCACTCCGCAAGCAGAAATAAACGCTCTGGCTTCTGTTGATAACGGCATACGAATAGCGACAGTATCAAGATTTGCAGTAACAATGTCGGGTACGGAAGTTTTCTTTTTCAGCACTATCGTAAGACTGCCCGGCATAAGCTTATTGATAATTTTTTTCGCCTTTTTAGAAATTTCGCACGCCAAAAGTTCTATAGTTTTAGCGTCGGCAACGTGAGCTATAAGCGGATTGTCACTCGGCCTGCCCTTTGCTTCAAAAATCTTTTTTACGGCTTTTTCGTCAAAAACGTTCGCCCCCAGACCGTAAACGGTCTCGGTGGGGAAAGCGACGATTTCGCCTTCCAAAATCAATTTTTTTGCCAAATTCAAAGATTCGGCGTTAATTTTTTCGATTTTGGTTTCCATAAAATAATGATAGCACAAAGGCTTTTTTGTGTAAAGTTTATAAACGTCGTATTAAGCTACGTAAAAAAAATTTTGCGTTAAATATTAAACGCAAAA
>JAQUSX010000102.1 GCA_028710055.1 Clostridia bacterium
AATGGGCAGCGGCACGTCGGGAAAACTCGTCACCGAAGTCAAAAAGGGTTTGTCGAAGGCTCCGCAAGACGTCCGGTTCGCGATAATAGACGGCTCGCCAGGTATAGGCTGTCCCGTAATCGCTTCGCTTTCGGGCGCGGACGCGGTTTTAATAGTGGCGGAACCGTCGGTTTCGGGTATCAGCGATATGGAAAGAATAATCCGCACGGCAAAACATTTTGACGTAAAAATAGTTGTGTGCGTTAATAAATACGATACTAATATATTGAATACGAAAAAAATAAAAAAATTTTGCTTGGATGAAGGCTTGCCGTATTTAGGGGAAATACCTTATGATATTTGCGCTCAAAATGCGATAAACCAAGGAAAAACTATCGCGGAAGTCGATTGTCCGTCCGCGGACGCGGTAAAAAAAATATATGAGCAAATATTAAAAATCATTTTTATTAACTAATAAAATATTAGAAAAGGAAAAGATTATGGACGAAAATTTAACGAAAGAAAACGAAAAAGAAGCGACTGATTACGAAAAAAAGGCGATGGAAAATTTTAAGCAAGGCTTTAACTGCGCTCAGTCCGTAACAGCGGCTTTTGCGGACAAGCTAAACGTGGATCGTGATACCGCGTTAAAAATCGCCTCGTCTTTCGGCGGGGGCGTCGGCAGAATGCGCGAAATTTGCGGAGCGTTAAGCGGCGCGTTTATCGTAATGGGAATGTTGGACGGATATTCGGATCCGACTGATAACGAGGCTAAAACACAACTTTACATTTCAGTGCAAAAATTAGCCGAAAAATTTAAAAAAGAAAACGGATCTTTACTTTGTAAGGAATTACTCGGCATTCAATACGAACCGATTAGCCCGATACCTGAAAAACGCACGGCAAAATATTATCACAATCGGTCTTGTGAAAAATTCGTCGGGGATAGCGCAAGGTTTTTGGCGGAACATATAAAAGAAATGGAGGAAACGAAAAAATGAAAATAGCGGTTGCATGCGAAGGAAAAACGGTTACACAGCACTTTGGACATTGTGAAAATTTTATGGTCTTTGAAAGCGTAAATAATAAAATAACAGATGAAAAATCTTACCCAAATCCTGGACACAAACCAGGGTTTTTGCCGAATTATTTAAACGACCTTGGGATTAACGTAATTATCTCAGGCGGAATGGGCGGCGGCGCGATAGATATATTTAACGAACTCAATATCGAAGTCGTTACGGGCGCAAGCGGAAACGCTGCGATTGCCGCGCATAATTATCTTAACGGAGCTTTGAAATCCACGGGTTCAATTTGTCACGAACATCAGCATAAAGACGAGTGCGGCGAATAGCTAAATTTTTTAACAAATTCTTTTCACTCAAAAAACGACGATATTATTCGTCGTTTTTTTTGTTTTTATTTTGCGTAAAAAATTTGCTCATTGTTTGTTTTCCTTTGACGCTTGACTTGATTTTGCTAAGATACTATAATTTTTTTGGAAAATCAAATAAAAAAATTAAGGAGCGATAAAATTGCTGCAAAAATTATCTAAAAAAGATTTTGATAAATATATCGATTACGTATACAGTTTGGCTATGGACATAACCAAATCTTCCTACCCGACTTTTTGCGACGGCATAAAAACTAAAAAAGAGTTTATAGCTTTTTCAAAAAATTCGTTCAACAATAAAAACGAAGAAATTTTGTTGTTTATTAAAGATAAAAAAGTTTTGGGCTGGATTCATTATTATTTTATTCCGAAAGACAAGTATTTAACTATTTTCTCTTTTCAAGTCGACTCGGACTTTGAAACTGCTATGACAGAATTTTTGTCGTTCTGCGTAAAAAAATTTCCTTCGTACGAACTGTGGATGGGATTTTCCGATAAAAATGTAAATGCCGTTAATTTTTTATCTAAAAACGGCTTTACGCTTATTGAAAGCAGCTACAACGACGTTTTTGATTTTTCAAAATACGTGTGCGAAATAGATCCAACGGATGTGACGGAATTGAAAAAAGACGAGTTTCAACAATTTTCAAAACTTTTGGGCGACTCGCGCGACGAAGCGTATTGGAACGCGGAAAAAATTTTTGATGAATTTGACAGATGGAATATTTTTGTTTACCGAAAAAACGGCGAAATTACAGGCGCGATTTATTATATCGACGAAAAACTTATGTTGGAAATTTTCGGTGTGAATTTTTTAAACGGGGAATTTGATGAAAACATTTTTCGGTCGCTTATGGTCAAGTGTCTTAACGAAGGGAAAAAATCGGGAAGCGGTTTTATAGATTTTTTCTCTGAAGAACAGGAGCATCCCGTATTACTTGAACTTGGCTTTAAGAGCGTAGGAGAATATCGCTGTTACAAACGCAAATTATGCGATTAAAATAATCTTGTTTTCAAGGTGTAAAAAATCGTTATTAACCTTTCAAAACATTGATATATTTTTTTGTTTGAAGTATAATGACATTTGGTAATAAACGAATTTTTTTGGAGAATTTATGAATTACGATTTAGTTGTTTTGGGCGGCGGTCCCGGCGGATATTTGGCTGCGGAAAGAGCGGGCGCGGCGGGACTCAGCGTTACTTTAATTGAAAAAAACAAGCTTGGCGGAACGTGTCTTAACGAAGGTTGTATTCCATCAAAGGCGTTTTTACAGTCCGCGAAAGTGGCTGATTATGCAAAACACGCGGCTAGTTACGGAGTTAACGCCAGCTATGCTAATGTAGACCAAAAGGCGGTAGTGGAGCGCAAAAACCGTATAGTACGCAAGCTTGTCGGCGGCGTAAAAGTTACCATGCGCGAGACTAATGTAAACGTTGTTTCGGGCGAAGGCGTTTTGGTTAAAGACAGCGAAGGCGCGGGCGTAAAAGTCGGCGAACAAATTTTTTACGGCAAAAATATAATTATAGCCACAGGCAGCGAAAGCGTTATGCCCCCGATTACGGGCGCAAAAGACGCGTACGCTAGCGGCAAACTGCTTACAAACAGAGAAATACTTGACCTTACGGTTATCCCCGATAGTTTGACAGTCATAGGCGGCGGCGTTATCGGTCTTGAAATGGCGTCATATTTTAATTCTGTGGGAAGCCGTGTCACCGTTATCGAAATGCTTGACCGCATCGGCGGACAGACTGAATCGCAAATAAGCGAAATGCTGAAAACAGTTTACGAGAAAAAAGGAATAGAATTTATATTAGGCGCAAAGGTCGTTGGTATTACTGACGACGGCGTCAATTACGAAATCGGCGGAGAAACCAAAAAAATCGAATGCGACAAAATTTTGATGTCCGTCGGCAGGCGGGCGAATACCGCGAACATCGGTCTTGAAAGTCTTAATATCGCGACCGAACGCGGAGCTATCGTTACCGACGGTAAAATGAAAACTAACGTACCGAATGTTTACGCGGTGGGCGATGTTAACGGTAAAGTTATGCTTGCGCATACGGCGTATCGTGAAGCCGAAGTTGCGGTTAATACAATATTGGGTAAGACGGACGAAATGAGTTATGACTACATTCCATCGGTGATTTACACCAACCCCGAAGTCGCTTGTGTAGGACTAACGGAAGAAGCGGCGCAGCAAAAAGGAATTAACGCGAAAGTCGTCAGCTTGCCTATGCAATACAGCGGCAGGTTCGTTGCCGAAAACGCTGATCCTGACGGTATTTGCAAGCTGGTTTTTGATATTGATAAAAACACTCTTATCGGCGCGCATATGATGGGTAATTCTTCGGGAGAAATCATATACGGAGTAGCAATGTTGATAAATACGGCGGTGGACGTTGAAACTATTAAAAGACAAATTTTCCCGCACCCGACAGTCAGCGAGATTATACGGGAATGCGTTTTCAAGTTAGATAAATAATCCGTAATTTTTAGGAGGCATAAACTTATGTCAAAAATGAATGCATTGGTAAAAAGATTACCCGAAAAAGGTCTTTGGCTCGAACAAGTAGAAATTCCAAAACCGTCTTTCGGCGAAGCTTTGGTAAAAATCAAACGCACCGCTATTTGCGGCACAGACCTTCATATTTACAACTGGGACGAATGGAGCCAAAGGACGATACCCGTTCCTATGATTATCGGTCATGAATGGGTGGGCGAAAT
>JAQUSX010000103.1 GCA_028710055.1 Clostridia bacterium
GCGACACACGTTTTTCACAGTAAAGTAATAAAGTATAAGTATGAAAATACCATAACACTAACCATTATGGCAGATTCATAACACCCTCCTTATAACAATAAAGATTTAGAGATTTTGGACTAACGCAAAATCTCTATTTCTTATTTTAGGATAATCGCAACGAAAAAAATAAAAAAACAATTTCGTCGTTTCGAAATTGTTTTTTGTTTTTATTATAGATAGGATTTAAAAATATCTGATTTTTTAGTAATGATAATTTACGTTTGTTTTTCATTGATTGCTAGTAGGTTTTTACCATTTATTCATAACTTTTTCAGCGAAACCGATTTTATCTTTTAAGATAATCTCCGCTCCGTCGTCCAAAACGGCTTTGCCGTTAAATTTGCCGAATACTTGATGCTGATTGCTGCCGATAATAAGTAAATCGGTATTGTCGCATCTGTCAAGTATCGGGGAGAAAGTCATTTCAAAACGGTTGTCGCTGCTTGTGAAAGTCCACGGCGACAAAAAATCGTCTTTGCCGTCTTTAACGGGTATATTAAAGGTAATTTGCTGCAGTTTGTGCGCTTTGCCGTCATAAAAAAGCATATTTTCCGTTCCCGTGCTTCTTTCGCCAAAGCCGTACCCGATATTAAAACCGAATTTATGACCGTCAACCATAGTTGACATACTGCCCCAATACCAGGTATTTTTATACGTCCATACCCCGCGTCCCCAGTCCAGCGTTCCCATACTGTCTTCGGGAGAAAAATCGTACGTATCGTCGCCAAGTCTGACAAAACCAGTAGCTTTCATACAGTTGGTTTTGTCGTTGTAGTAAAAAGCCTTTTTGTTTTCGTTCCAAGGCGTAGCGATAACAAGTTCTTCTTCGGGGAAATCGGTCAAGGTAATGTTCACCGTAAGGTTTTTTCCGTTCCAAAAATTTTTATAATTGCAAATAAGCGTGCGTTTTTTTGTTTCTTTAAAGAAATTTATATTGACTTTATTGCTGTTATACAGTACGTCGCCTTCGTAGCACGACGACGGCATATTTACTTTGCCAAAGGTGAACGGCGCTATTTCGCTGGTGGTTTTGAAATTTTGATTAACAAAGTCCAGCCAGCTTGCGGACGCCATCGCCATATAGCCGTTGTCTGCAACTGTAAGCGCCACGGCGTAACGCTCGTTGCCGATAATATAATAATCCCATTCTTTAATACGCCATTTTGACGCGGCTATTAAATTTCTGTCATAAACGCGCGTTAATTTTGTCGCCCAGCCGGCCTGTGCAAGCTCGCCTTTTTCGTTTAATAAAATTCCTTCGCCAAGATTGCCTTTTATCATATATGTAAACTCCTTTGCGTTTAATTTTTTCTTTATATTTTATCATTTTTCGGCTGCGGTGTAAAGGGGGGAATATATTGACATTTGGGCGTAATTATGATATTTTTTAGCGTAGAAACGATTTTATTTTAAAGGAAAGCGTAAAATGAAAAATGCCGTAATGATGCGTCAAGTAGACGTAAAAGAAATATATGACCTTAGGCAAAGATTGCTTAGACCCGACCAGCCAATAGAATCGGTGCATTTTAGCGGAGACGAGCTAAATACCTCAAAACACGCCGGAATATTTTTGGACGGAAAACTTATCGGCTGCGCTAGTATTATGATATCGAGCAATCCGTCTTTTGATGAAAAAAAGCAATATCAAATGCGGGGAGTGGCGGTAGAAAAAGTATATCAAGGGCAAGGTTACGGCAAGGCTATCATTAAATACATAGAATTTTTGGCGCTAAACCGCGGCATTGATTTTATTTGGATGAATGCGAGAGTCGATGTAAGAAAATTTTACGAAAAACTCGGTTACCAAGCGTATGGCGAAGAATTTATGATTCCGACCGTTTGTCCGCATATCGTTATGCGTAAAAAAATAACCGAAACGGAGTGCGAAAACTGTAAGAAAAATGGCTAAAATAAGACAATATAAAGTTTCCGACAAAGCGGATTTGCAAAATATCTGCGTGGAAACAACGTTATTTCCAAAAACTGAAAAAGTGCGTAGGTGGCTGCCGATAGCGTTTAACGACTATTATACCGAAAAACAAAGCGAGTTCGTCTTCGTGTGCGCAAACGAGCTTGATAAAGCTGTAGGATACGTTTTGTGCGCTCCCGATGAAAAAAAATTCCGTCAGTCTATGATTGACGAATATTTGCCGAAAATAAGAAAAATAAGTTCTTTGGCTTACGCTCTATTAAAAAGAGAATTTTCCGCCGAAGACAAATTGTATGAAAAATATCCCGCTCATTTACATATCGACATTTTACCCGATTATCAGCGTATGGGATTGGGCGGAAAACTAATAGACGCTTTAATAGAAAAATTAAAAGATAAAAAAATCATAGGCGTAAAACTGTTTTGTTCCGCCAACAATAAAAAAGGACTGTCGTTTTACCGTAAATACGGTTTTACCGAGCTTGGCAAACAAGGCGGCAGCGTGATTTTTGGATATAATTTAGGAGAAAACGATTGAGTTTTTTTGAAAAAATGACGGCGGAAAAAGCGAAAATGCTAAGTCCGCTGGTGCTGGCTTTTGTCGGCGACGCCGTAATGACTCTTTATGTAAAAGAATATTTAGCCAAGTCCAGCGACGCGAAAGCGGGTAAGCTTCACATCGCCGCTTCAAAAATAGTTTGCAGCGAAGCGCAGGCGGATTTACTTGACAAAATATACGAGACTCTCACAGAAACGGAAAAAGGGATTTTTCTTAGATGCCGAAACGCAAAATACAACAGCGTATCAAAAAACGGCACTATCGCCGATTACAAAAAGGCAAGCGGACTAGAAGCGGTATTGGGATACAATTATTTAATTGGCGACATAACTCGGTGCGGCGATTTATTAAAATTCGCGTTGCCAAACAACAACTAAAAATAATAAAGGAAAAAAATAAATGAAAATTGCGGGTAAAAACGCCGTTATGGAAGCGTTGCGTTCGGGTATTACAATCGATACGCTGTTAGTGGAAAAAGGAACGAGTCACGAAATTATTTCGCGCGCAAGAAAAGCGAATATAAAAATACAATACGTCGAAAAAAAAATACTTGATAAAAGATCTCCCGACGTCAAACACCAAGGATTTATCGCGGAGACAAGCGAATTTAATTATTCTACCGTAGAAGAAATTTTAGCGGCGAAAAAAGATAAACATTTTATCGTTATTTTAGACGGACTTGAAGACCCGCATAACCTTGGTTCAATTTTGCGTGTTTGCGAGTGCGCGGGAGTGGACGGGGTAATTATACCCAAAAACCGCTCCGTAAGCGTTAACGATACTGTCGTGCGTATTTCGGCGGGGGCTTCGGCTTTTGTAAAAGTGGCGAAAGTCACAAATATCAATCAAACCATTGAAGAACTGAAAAAACTCAATATTTTCGTATTTTGCGCCGATATGGACGGAGAAAGCATCTATAAAACCGATTTGAAAGGCGATATAGCGTTAGTTATAGGCGGCGAAGGTTTCGGCGTGTCAAAGCTAACGAAAGAACTTTGCGACGGCGTAATAGCGTTGCCTCTTAAAGGACAGGTGAATTCGCTTAATGCTTCGGTAGCGTGCGGAATAACCGTGTACGAAGTCGTCAGACAAAGATTATGAAAAATATTGAAAATTTAGACAAACTGCTTATTGCCGCAAAAAAAGGCGACAACGCCGCAAAAGAAGAAATATACTCGCATTTTAAACCGCTTGTGTTTAAAATCGCGAACAGCTATTTTCTTATCGGCGGAAACGCCGACGACCTTGTGCAAGAAGGTATGATAGGACTATTCGAGGCGATAGATTCGTTCGACGGCGACAAAGGCAATTTTTACGCTTTTTGCGGTATGTGCATAAGACGCAATATTTTGTCGGCGCTCACAAAAAACAACCGAGAGAAAAACACGCCGCTAATAAAAGCGGTAAATATCGACGACAACTGCGATTTGTCCGACCCGAAGGCCGATCCGCTGAGTTATCTTGTAAAAAAAGATTTACTTGAAAAACTGCATGAATACATAAACGAAAAGTTAACGGATTCCGAGCAAAACGTATTGAA
>JAQUSX010000104.1 GCA_028710055.1 Clostridia bacterium
CCAATATCGAAATAGTCAAGGCGATAATTAGTTTCGTACATAATAATATCAATCCAAAAGCGGACGAAAATCTTATCACGCACGTTACGGACAGGCTCGGTCACGACAGACGTTACGCAATCGACGCGAGTAAAATTAAAAACGAATTGGGCTGGACTCCGCAAACGGAATTTTGTAACGGTATAGAGCAAACGCTTAGCTGGTACAAAAACAATTCCGAGTGGCTTAAAAAAGTCACGAGTGGCGAATACAAAAATTATTACGACAAAATGTATTTAGGCAGGTAAAGAAAAATGGCCAAATTCGATTTTACCGCCGCAAAAATAGACGGAGCTTTCATTATAGAACCAAGCGTATACGGCGACGCGCGCGGATTTTTTATGGAAACGTATAATAAAAAAGAGTTCGCGAATGCGGGTATAAACGTCGACTTTGTGCAGGACAATCATTCGCTTTCGCAAAAAAACGTATTAAGAGGTCTGCATTTCCAGACGGTTAATCCGCAGGACAAACTCGTAAGGGTTATACTCGGCGAAGTTTACGACGTTGCTGTCGATATAAGAAAAGACAGCAAAACTTTTGGTCAATGGCAAGGGGTTTTGTTATCGGCTGCAAATAAACGTCAGTTTTTTATACCGCGCGGATGCGCTCACGGTTTTGCGGTAATAAGCGATACGGCGGAATTTGTCTATAAATGTTCGGATTTTTACACGCCCGAAGGCGAAGGGGGTATTATTTGGAACGATCCGACGCTTATGATAGACTGGGCAAATTTTATTGACATAGAAAGGGTGATTTTGTCGGAGAAAGATAAAAAATACCCTACTTTTAAGGAGTACAAAAGCAAGTTATGAAAAAAGTCAGCGTTTTGCTTTCTACATACAACGGTGAAAAATATCTGCGCGAACAGATAGACAGCGTACTGGCGCAGGAAGGTGTGGAAATCACTCTTTTTGTAAGAGACGACGGCTCTACCGACGGCACAATAGAAATATTAAAAGAATACGCCGAAAAAGGGCTGTTAACCTACACGGCGGAAAAAAACGTCGGTTTTGCCAAAAGCTTTTTTTGGCTTGTCTGTAACGCGCCCCGTAACGATTTTTACGCATTTTGCGACCAGGACGATTACTGGCACAAGGACAAACTTTTTGTTGCGGCGGAAAAACTCTCCGCTTTTAGCGAAAGCAAACCGAACTTATATTATTCCGCGCTAAAGGTGGTGGATGAAAATTTAGTACAGACGCACGCGTCCACGCACAGTGGCTATATCGCGCCGCCCGCCGAACGCGTATTCGCTTCCAGCCTTATGCAAAACTGGGTTTACGGCTGTACAATGGTTTATAATGAAGAACTAAGACGACTTTATTCGATATATGACCAGCCGCTATATTGCCACGACTGGACGATGTATCAAATAGCAGCGGGACTGGGCAACGTTGTTTTTGACGAGATTGCGCATATAGACTATCGTCAGCACGGAACAAACGTTTACGGATTTTTTAAATCAGGATTTAATGCCTTGAAAAAAAACTTGAAACTGTTTTTTGAAAAAGAAAGTAAAAATTTGCGTCTAACAGAAGCGGAAAAATATAAGGCGTGTTACTATGAAATGCTTAGTGAAACAAACAAAAAATATCTTGATGAGCTTACAAATTATAGAAGAAGCAGAAAGGACAAAAGAGCTTTTAGAAAAGATAAAATATTCAAAGAAAAAGGTATCGTCGGATTTTATCACAAAATACTTATCGCTTTTAATAAACTTTAATCCTTAAGAATGTGTTTTAGATTTTTGACATCATAAAATTTTACTGAAAAGTATAAGTCAGTTGAATAAAAAAATTAAAATAAAAATCCCGCTTTTAGGCGGGATTTTCTGTATTGCCAAACATATTTATGATGGCGTCTGCGATTTGCTTGCCGCCGTTTTTCGTTTTATCAAAAACCATTGTGTTTTCAACGTACGGAGCAATAAGAGACGGGTGTTTGATAAACTGCTCGATACGGTATTTGCAATCTTCTTTATCGCGGATGACTTCGCCGCAGCCGTAGTAATCCACAAAAAGATTTTTTGTGTATTCTTCTATCGGCGTCGCCCAGTAATTTATGATAATAGGCGTATGCATAAACATACTGTCCAGTATCGCGTTAGGTCCCGCTTTTGTCACAAAAATATCGCTGGCTTTGTAATATTCGCAAATATCGTTAGTAAATCCAATAGGGCGCAAATCTATATTACGCGGCATTTTACCTGTCATTTTTTGGAAATATTCCAGTATCGATTTATTTTTACCCGCGACGGGAATAACCGTCAATGGGAGATTGCATTTGAGAAGTTCCATCGTGTAGCTTTTCATATTTGCCGACGCATACGCACCGTCCGCGAGTACGACGGTAAAATTATTCGGTTTTAAATTATATTTTTTTCTGTATTCTTCTTTTGAGCCGTTAGTTTCAATAACGCTGTTTCTAGCCAGATAATCTACCGTTAAAACTTTGCTTTTTCTAAATCCGCGTTCGTCAATCGCTTCCTGGGTTGCGAAAGGATTGTTGTTGATAAGAATATCGCAGCGGTTGTCCCACCATCCGTGAACGTTGTTATCGGGATTGTATACAACCGTTTTTAATTTCAAACTTTTCTTTTTTGCCCGCAATTCTTCGGCAAAATGAGCGGGCAGATAGTGCGTATTGACGATAACGTCTACGCCAAGGTCTTCAATAAGCTCCATAGATTTTTTCCGTACTGTCGGAGCGGTATTCAGATAAAAATATTTGAGAAGTTTTTGAGTGTCTTCGCTTAAAGACATCATCTGAAAAAGAAAGTTTCCCCACGTCTTCATTTTACTTGCCATTTTGACTGCGGAGATAAGAGAGTTCTCCATGTTTATCATGGCGGGGTCGTTAGTGCATTTGAAAAAATCCACGTCGATAACTTCGGCTCTGTCACCATAATATTTTTTCAGCGCGTCGGATACGGCTTTTGCGCTGGTAATGTGTCCCATACCCGCTTCAACGTAGGTAACGGCTATTTTTATTTTTTTCATTTTTTATTTAACCACCTTTGCTTTATCGGTTTCCATATTCTAGCACATAGAAATATTTAAAACAATCTTTTAGTTAAATTATCCCCCGTCTTTCACATAAATTTCAAAAAGCGACAGAAAACGACGGCTATATTTTTAGCCGTCGCTTTTTAAAATTTATCAAATTATTATTTTTCTTGCATGAACGGATAGCCGTATTTTTCCGCAGGGACAAATGTTTCTTTGATTGTGCGTGGGCTTACCCAGCGGTAAAGATTCAGCTTGCTGCCCGCTTTGTCGTTTGTGCCGCTACCGCGCGCACCGCCGAAAGGCTGTTGACCTACGACTGCGCCTGTGGGCTTGTCGTTGATATAAAAGTTGCCCGCCGTGTTCGACAAAACTTTTTCCATTTTGATAATCGTGTTTCTGTCCTGCGCAAAAATCGCGCCCGTAAGCGCGTACGGAGAAAGTTTGTCGCAGTCGGCTAACGTTTCGTCAAGTTTGTCGTCGGGATAAACGTAAATGCTTAAAACGGGTCCAAAAATTTCTTCAACCATCGTTTTGAAATTCGGTTTGTTTGCCACGATTACGGTAGGCTCTACAAAATAACCGACGCTGTCGTCGTAGCCGCCGCAGATTACTTCCGCGTCGGGCGAATTTTTAGCGTAATCAATATATGATTTAATGTTATCAAAACTTGCTTTGTCAATAACCGCTCCCATAAGATTGGTAAAATCGGTAACGTCGCCCATTTTTATGGTTTTAATTTCACTAAGCAAGGATTTTTTTACGTCCTGCCAAATAGACTGCGGAATAAACGCGCGGCTTGCCGCCGAGCATTTTTGTCCTTGGAACTCAAACGAGCCTCTTACCATAGCGGTAACGAGAGCGGTTTTGTCCGCAGATTTATCCGCGAAAATAAAATCTTTTCCGCCCGTTTCGCCGACTAAGCGGGGATAGTTAAGGTAAGACGAGATATTTTCGCCGACA
>JAQUSX010000105.1 GCA_028710055.1 Clostridia bacterium
CCGTTTTTCTTAGTATCGGCTATTATTCGTGTCATTGGTGTCACGTTATGGCGAAAGAAAGTTTTGAAGACGAGTCGGTGGCGAAAATTTTGAATGAAAATTTTGTAAGTGTAAAAATCGATCGTGAGCAAAGACCCGACATAGACAATGTGTATATGCGCGCTTGCCAAGCGGCAACGGGTGGCGGAGGGTGGCCTATGAGCGTTTTTACGGACAGCGCGGGCAATCCGTTTTTTGTTGGAACTTATTACCCAAAAGAACTGTTTGTCAAAATTCTATTAGAAATAGCTGTAAAATGGAAAAATAACAAAGAAAAATTGCTAATCGCTGGGGAACGGTTCAGCGATACTTTGCGTCGAATGGAAACAACAGCAAAAGAAAAAGGCGTATTGTCGCAAGAGCTTGAAACCGCCGCCTTTTTAAGAGAATACGATAACGAATACGGCGGATTTGGTACCGCGCCAAAATTCCCAACCCCCCAAAACATAATGTTTTTGCTTTATACAGCGCCTTTTGCAGCTGAAAAAACGCTTGATTGTATGTATAAAGGGGGTATTTTCGACCATATTGGCGGGGGATTTTCTCGTTACTCCACCGATAGATATTGGCTTGCGCCTCATTTTGAAAAAATGCTTTATGACAATGCCTTGTTGGCGATAGCTTACTCAATGGGATACGAAATATTGGGCAAAAAACTTTATAAACACGTAGTTGAGCGAATATTCGAATATATGGAAAGAGATTTAGCGTCGCCTGAAGGCGGTTTTTATTCGTCTCAAGACGCCGACTCGGAAGGCGAAGAAGGAAAATTTTATCTTTTTTCAAAGAGTGAAATACTAGATGTTTTGGGTGAAAAAGACGGAGAAGATTTTTGTATTAGATACGGAATAAATGAAAGCGGTAATTTTCACGGGAAATCGATACTCAATTTACTTAACTCTGCGGATTTAAAAATTAATTACGACGGTATGTTAAAAAAACTGTTCAACTATCGAAAGAACAGAATACCGCCCAATATTGACAAAAAAATATTAACCTCTTGGAACTGTTTGGCGGCTGCGGCGTACGCTGTCGCGGGAAGAATATTTTTAGATAAAAAATATATCTTAACAGCGGAAAAAATGTGTTATTTTATTGAAACGAATTTAATGGACGATGACTGTTTAGTGTCTTCGGTAACGAACGGCAAAAAATCGAGTATCGGATTTTTGGACGATTACGCTTTTTATGTCTTTGCTCTTATTCAAACCTATCAAGCGACTATGAATGAAAAATATTTGAGCCATGCGGCAAAAATTGCGAAAGCAACTCATACTTTATTTAGCGATAGTGAAGGCGGATATTATTTTTCAAGCGAAAAACACGAAAAGTTAATAACTCGGACAAAAGAAACTTATGACGGCGCGACACCGTCGGGTAATTCTATGATAGCGTATAATTTTTCCAGATTATCGCTTTTGACGGAAGATAAGTTTTTTTATTCTCTTTATGAAAAACAGAGCGAATTTATGGAAAGCGAAGCCGCCGCATTGCCTACGGGTTTTGGATTTTTTATGTATTCTTCTCTGCCTGTAAAAAAAGTCGTTTGCGTACCCGAAAAGCCCGAAACTCTTGCGGTTCGTTCCGACTGGGCATTTACGATAGGCGATATTAAAACGTATCCGCTTTCGAACGGTAAAACGACTTTTTACGTTTGCGAAAACGGCATTTGCCGTCCGCCCGCAAACGAAATATAACGCGTTTATTATCTTGCGTTAACTATATATTGACACTAATTAAAGAAAAAAGTATAATCAAGGTATGGGAAATTTTTTTGGAGGTAAAAGCGAATGAAAGATAACGTAGCTCCGCATTTAATGGAGCTTGAAAACAGTTTTGGCGACTGGTTTGACGGCAAATTTGAAACGCCTAAAATGACGAAAAATCTCTATCCGTACGATAAGATTTTTTCGCCGATAGAAGTCGGCAACTGTATTGTCAAAAACCGTCTGGTTATGGCGCCTATGGGAAATATCTCAATGTGCGACGAAACCGGTCGTCCCACCCGTCAAATGGTAGCGTATTTTGAAGAGCGCGCAAAGGGCGGTATGGGACTTATTACCACAGGACTTGTCCCTATTAGCTACGGAGTTGACAGCAGTCTTATCGAAGTGGACAAGCTTGTTTATTTTCCCCGTATAGACAGAAGCCGTACGGTTTTCGCGGGCTGGAGAGACCTTACTTCCGCTTGCCACAGCCACGGCAGCAAAATTTTTCTTCAACTTTCCGCAGGTCTCGGCAGAGTCGGAAATCCCCAATGTCTTATTACTCAGCTAAAACTTCCCGTATCCGCAAGCTGGAATCCTAGCTTTTACATTCCGCAAATCCCTTGCAGACGCCTTTCTGACAGCGAAGCGAGAAAGGTTGTAAAACAGTTCGGACAGGGCGCGGCTGACGGCAAAGCCTGCAATTTTGACGGCGTTTATCTGCACGGACACGAAGGATATTTACTTGAACAAATGACAAACGGAGCTTATAACCGCAGAAAATTCGGACGCTACCGCAATCCCGAAGCGTTCGGCATCGAGGCTGTGGAAGAAATCCGCAAGCGCGTAGGACCGAAATTCCCCATTATGTACCGTATCGACTTATCGCTTATGCTTAACGAAGTATACGGCAGCAAAATGAAAACTGAAAAAAGTTTAAAGAAATTCCGTAACGGTCGTACCGTAGACGAAACGCTGAAATTTATGGCGGACTTGGTAAAAGCGGGCGTCGATATGTTCGACGTTGACCTTGGCTGTTACGACAACTGGTGGCTTCCTCATCCTCCTGCAAGTATGCCCGCTGGATGTTTCCTTTCAATCTCAAAAATAGTTAAAGATTATTTCAAACAAAACAATATAAAATCAAACTTAGGCAAACAAGTACCCGTAGTAGGCGTTGGAAAACTCGGTTACCCCGATTTGGCTGAAAAAGCGTTGCGTGACGAAAAATGCGATATGATTATGCTTGGTCGTCCCGTACTTGCCGATCCCGAATGGGCAAACAAAGCCTATAGAGGCGATGTAGCAGACATTCGCCCGTGCATAGGTTGTCAGCTCGGCTGTATCAACGAGTTTGTCGACGGCGGACATCCGCAATGCGCAGTTAACGCGCGTTGCAGTTTCGAGCTGGAACTTCCGCCCATTACGCAGACTGACGCTGTAACGAAAAAAGTGGCGATAGTTGGCGCGGGTCCCGCTGGACTTACGGCTGCGGAAGTGCTGCTTCAAAAAGGTCACACGGTAGACGTGTATGAAAAGAGTAAACACATCGGCGGCAGCGCATATATCGGCTCTTTACCCAAAATAAAATACGAAATGGCTAGCTATATAGCTTATTTGGAAGACAAAGTAAAACTTTGGCAAACAGGCGGTAAATTTAATATTTATCTCAACACCGAAGTTTCTGTTGATACGCTCAAAGACAAAGGTTACGACGTTATTATGGTCGGCGGCGGCAGCGTTCAGACTAAGCCCTGCGTTCCCGGCATAGACGGCAAAAACGTGGTTAATGCCGTTGACGTTATTGAAAATCCTAAATTAGTGGAAAAAGCCGAAACCGTTTTGGTAGTAGGCGGCGGCGACGTCGGATGCGAAGCGGCGTATATGCTTAAATATGAGCTTAAAAAAGACGTTATTTTGGTGGAAATGATGGAGCAGTTTATGGCTAAAAGCTGTACAGCAAACCGCGGACATTTGCTGCATTATCTCGAAAAAGCGCATGTCGACTTGCTGAACTGCACGAAACTCAAAAAAGTTGAAGACGGAAAAGCGGTTTTAATAATGAACACGCACAAAAACGTGCCTAATCCGCTAGTTACTTGGCACCCGATTTTGCCCGAAAATATTTCCAATCCTTTGGCGAAAAAAGTCGGCAACGAATGCAAAGAAATTACCGTAAAATGCGATATGGTAGTGCTGGCGTCGGGTAACAGACCCAATTGCAAACTATATTACGATATACTGGACGCTCATATTGCCAAAGA
>JAQUSX010000106.1 GCA_028710055.1 Clostridia bacterium
ACTTGCCGAAGAAAATATGCCGATAAATCTGACCGTATCATTGCACGCTTCCACGCAGCAAAAACGTGAGCAGCTTATGCCAGTGGCGCGTAAATACGATATAAATGAAGTAATGACTGCGGCGAAAAATTATTTTGACAAGACAGGCAGACGGGTTATTTTTGAGTACACTTTGATAGACGGCGTAAACGACGGATTTGACGACGCCGAAAGACTGTCGAAACTAGTTAAGGGTATGTCGGCTCACATCAATCTTATTCGCCTTAACCCAGTCAAAGAAAGCGAGCATAAACCTGCTTCTTCAAAAAACGCCTACGCATTCGCCGAAAAACTAAACGCTTTGGGAGCGTCGGCTACTGTTCGCAGACAAATGGGAGTGGACATAGAAGGAGCTTGCGGACAACTGCGCAGAAAATATTTGACGGAAAAAGATTAAACGAATTTAAATAGATAAAATTGAAAGAAACTTGCTGATTTATTGCAAAATTAGAGTAACATATACGAGCATCTAAAAAGTTGACAATTAAGCCGTCAAAGTATAAAATTCGTAATACGAAATAAACTCGGAGGAAAAATTTTTATAAAAGGAAAAGTAATTAAGGGCGTGGGCGGAGTTTTCGAGGTTCTAACCGACGAAGGCAAAATGATTTGTTATCCGCGTAAAAAACTGCGTCACGAAGAACAAGATATATTAGTGGGAGACGAGGTAACAGCTCAAAAGATTTCACGTGGAAAGGGCTCGATTGAAGAAGTTTTGCCCCGAAAAAACCGCATGAAAAGACCCGTTGTCGCCAATATCGATCAGGTTTTTATCGTTACCGCGCCGATGCCGCCCGCGGATTTTTCGCTTGTCGACAAAATTTTACTTAACTGCAAAACTCAAAACATATCCGCCGTTATCGTTATAAATAAATGCGAAGCGGCGTCGCAGCATTTTTTTGATAGAGTCTTGCATAACTACGACGGATTATCCGACGGCATAGTGACTGTGTCGGCTCACAAACTTATCGGAATTGACAAGCTGAAAGAGCTTTTAAAAGGCAAAATAACTTGTTTCGCAGGTCAGTCAGGCGTGGGCAAAACGTCGCTTCTAAACGTAATTCTGCCCGAATACAAAGGCGAAATAGGAGCTATTTCCGCAAAAATTCAGCGCGGAAAAAATACCACACGTCATACTCAGTTATTCGGTTTTGAAGACGGTTTTATCGTCGATACGCCGGGATTTTCTTTGTTGGAAATAGAAGACATAAAGTCTGATAAACTGGCAAGCTATTACGACGATTTTAGTGAATTTTCCGCCGACTGTAAATATAAAAACTGCACACATATTTCCGAGCCTAATTGCGCCGTAAAAAAAGCGGTGGAAAAAGGAGAAATCTGCGGCGAAAGATACGAGCGGTATTTAGATATATTTAAAGAGATACGCGAAGCGGAAAAGAATAAATATTAAGTTTTTTGCAAAATTATAAAAGTTAAAAAAACTTTAACGGTTAATTATAATAGATTATATTTGGCGTTTAGACAATTTTTTTTCAAAAGAAGGGGTAGTTTATGAACAAAGTTATGATTTCACCGTCAATATTATCGGCAGATTTCGCTTTTATGGGCGAGAATGTAGTAATGCTGGAAAAAAACGGCGCGGATATGATTCACTGCGACGTTATGGACGGCGTTTTTGTTCCGAATATTACTTTTGGAATGAAAATGATTTCAGATTTAAAGCCTAAGGTGAATATTCCGCTTGACGTTCATCTTATGATAGTTAACCCCGAAAAGTATGTGGAAAAATTTATTTCTTCGGGAGCGGATTATTTGACCGTGCATTTGGAAGCGACCGAAAATCCCGCAAAAACATTAAAACAAATACGCTCTTTGGGCGCAAAGGCGGGTTTATGCATAAAACCGATGACGCCCGCTAGTGACCTTCAAAAATATATTGACCTTGTCGACCTTATTTTGATAATGAGCGTGGAGCCGGGTTTCGGCGGGCAAAAATTTATGCCAGTAGCTTTGGAAAAAATTGCGAATGTCAAAAAAATGATAGGCGAAAGAAATATCGTCTTGGAAGTTGACGGCGGTATAAACGCCGAGAACGCCGCCGCATGTATATCCGCTGGCGCGAACTGTCTTGTGGCGGGAAACGCCGTTTTTAAAGCCGAAGATAAAGCCGCGACAATACGCGCATTAAAATGCGACTGACATTTTTTCCCTTTACCGCATATTATGAAGCGAAAAGGGGGAAATCCATGAAAATAATTTGTATAAAAGCGCCCGCGGTGCTTAGACCGTTACTTAAACTTATTTTTAGAAAACAACTAGCTAAAAAATAAATCCGCTTTATATTTTAAAGCGGATTTTTTATTGAAAAAATATCGGGTTTTTCTCTTCCTGTGCAGAAATTAAATATATTATGCAATATTAAACTAAATTTTAATAAATATTGACAATTAATTCTATAACGAGTATAATTATAAAAATAAATAGTTAACACTAGATTTATTTTCAGCTATTATATTTATTACTGTTTTATGAGGAGGATAATATCCATGAAGAAAATTGTTGTGATTTTTATACTTATTATCGCTATGGTTTTCGCGCTTACGGGCTGCCAGATTATTCAACCGAAGGTAACGAGTATAGAAATGGACGCAAACGGAGAGCCGATTGTAGTTGACGGCGAACTTGTTTTGCCCGACCTTATTGTGTCGTACAGTAACGGCACCGATAAAGCGGTTAAGGTTACGGCAGATATGATGTCGAGCGAAGATTTAGCCAAACTTAATACAACAGGCACTCATACTATTTCCGTAAATTATCAAGGCGAAACCACAAGTTTTGAAATCACTATCAAGGGTGAAAAAGGCGATACGGGAGATAAAGGTGAACAGGGTGCTCCGGGTGAAAAAGGCGACACCGGCGAGAAAGGCGACGACGGTATAGGTATACGGTCCACAGTTGTAAACGAGCTGGGCGAACTAATAATAACGCTCACCGACGGAACGGTATGCAACGCAGGTAAAGTTACAGGCGAAAACGGCGTAAATGGTACTAACGGTGTTGGAATCAGTTCGGTCACAATAAATGAAAACGGTCAGCTTGTAATTGTTTACACTAATAACACTCGTTCAACGATGGACATCGACGTAAGGTACATACCTTCCACAGCTTGGTATTATAACAACCCGAACGCAAGTTCATTTGAAATTGATAATTTAAAAGAATTTTTAGGTTTTAAAAAACTTGTTACCGAAGGAACTCAATTATTTGAAGGCAAAACAATTAATTTGACCGCCGATATTGATTTGTCAAAAATTGATTGGACGCCCATAGGCGGCGCAGGAACCGTACTTGACGCAACAAAAACGTTCAAAGGTACTTTTGACGGAAACGGTCACGTTATTACTAATCTTACAATAAATACCGATGCGACCGAAACCAGCGGTTACGTCGGCTTATTCGCTTCTACCGTAGGCGCGACGATCAAAAACGTCAAATTGTACGGTGTAGACATTACAGCAATCAATACTTCAGCCGCTGGCGTAGTCGGATGCGCAGTCGATACTGTAATTGAAAACGTAATAGTAAACGGCGAAATAAAAGCGTTAAATGCAGGCGGCATCGTTTATATGATGAAAAATTATGTTAACGAAGCTTATAGCGGCGAGGACGAAACTTACGTTAAAAATTGCGTCAGCAACGTTGATATAACAATTTATTCTCAGCAAGACAAAGGAGTTATTTTCGGCGGAATAGCGGGTCAGTTCGATATACTATTGCCCGATACCGTTGAAGCTGGACATATCGAAAGCCTGTTCGTAAACTGCAAATTTACAGGTGTAGTAAACGTAGACGTTTCTATCGCTCCCGATTATATATACGGCGGACAGCTTGTCGGAACAATAGCTTCCGTTCCGTCCAATTTGTATTCTGTGGGCATTTACGGCTTTAAGGCATACGGAAAAATAATAATATCAGATAAATCTGTTACCG
>JAQUSX010000107.1 GCA_028710055.1 Clostridia bacterium
TATTGAACGCAACGTCGCCTATGAAAATAATTCCGTCGTCGGTCAGATTGTTTAATAGCGTTCGTAAAAAAGTGACTTTATCTTCATCCGCCAAGTGATGCAGCGAATATGTCGCGATAATAAAATCAAATTTTTCGCCGCTTATTTCTTTCGGCAAGCCTTGCGAAAAATCCGCCTCAAATAATTTTGCGTTGGGCATTTTGTTTTTCGCCAGCTTTATCATTTCATCCGAAAAATCCACACCCGTTATCACGCAGCCGCGGTCGTACAGCTTTTTAGTCAGCGTTCCCGTGCCGAAACCTATATCGAGTAATTTTGGATTTACTTTTTTACCGCTTAATATTTTTTTATAAATAAAATTTAATACTTTTTTATAACCCGCAAACGGATACGTATTCTTTTCTTCCGAAAGACCTACGCTTTTGTCATAGCCGTTTGCCCACATATTAAAACCTTTTTTGTCAAGCATAATTGTTTCTCCCTTGTTTTGTAAAAGTATCTTTGAAAATGTCGCGCAAAGTTTCAGTCGGTATCGGCTGTTCGAGAGAAATTTTCAACATACCTTTTTGAGAAAGGACGTAACCGTCGAGTTTGTCAGAATAATTTTTTATCGCCGACGCTTCGATATTGATATGATCCTTAAAAGGAATCAGACGCACGAATTTTTCTCCCACGTAGTAGCTTGGAAGTTTAGCCCACAGCTTTGACTCGACTTGATCCGAGCAGCTTAAGACAATTCCTTCAATCTCCTTAAATTTTTTAATGATTTCGGGAGAATATTTATCAATAGGTAATTCAATCATTTTTTTATTATACCATTCCAAAAATTCTTGCGCAAGAGTTAAACCGCCGAAAAAATTTCGGCGGTTTTATTATCGAATTATTTTTTAATTTTTATCGGAATCAACAGATCAAGCTGATCAATCCTCGAACCGCAACAGGTATGCTTTGAATATGCGTTCAGCTCTTCTTCCAAAGCGCCGTCCATTCCAAGCGGTTCTCTGCAATCGATTTCGTATTCGCCGCTATCTAAAACAAAACGGTAAAACGGTTTCCATTCGTGAAAATCTCCCATTTTTATCGCGTGCGCCGCATAAAGTCCGCCTGAAAAATTTTTTTTGACTAGCGGAGCTTTTACTTCCAGTTCGTCGGGAATCGTTACGTAAAATTCGTAGCCGTAAGTTTCGCCCTCGCGCTTGGGACAGGGATTATTAAATCCGAAAATTCTGAAATCCCGCTTTATTTCGGTCAATTTCGTTTTTTTGATAAATTCCGCGAGTTGACGCGCTGCATTATCTTCGGGGTTTTCTCCTATCCAATGGCTTGCAGCCACGGTCGACGCGGGCACGAAAATAATTCTAACGTCATTGATTTTATCCAACCGTTCGTTCGCTTTTTCCAAATTCTCCATATTTTTGTTCTCCTTAAGTTTTTTTTCGGACGAAGGCAGAGATTCGACGATACGCAAAAGTTTTTCGTCGTCCAGTAAATCGAGATTGTTCGACTTGGACGGTGGTAATGCCAAAAGTAGATTTGACAGCGCCTTTTTAATTTCGCCCAGCGCTTCTATTTCGCTGCCAATTTCGGAAATCTTTTCTTCGAATGCCGCAGTCAAATCTGATAAACTTTCATTCTCGAAAATTTTTCTTATTTGTTTCAGAGGTATACGCAGTTTTTTCAGCACGAGAATCTGCCGCAACCGGTTTGCGGCGGCTTGGTCGTACGCGCGGTATGCGTAATCGTTGCTCCTTCGGCTGGGAAGCAAACCTATTTCCTCGTAGTAGCGCAGCGTTCGCGTCGAAATACCGTAATCTTTTGAAATTTCGCTTATCGTAATCAAACTCATTTTCTTCATCCTTTACACGTAAGATTCTAAGGCATTACGCGACGTCAAAGTCAAGGATAATTTCATATTTGTTTTAATTTTTTTCAAAATAATCTCCGCGCGTAAGTCCGTAGTAACAAACGTCGAAATATTCGCCGCGGACTTTTGTGAAGTGTTTCAAAACGCCTTCGAGTATCAGACCTGATTTTTCCAGAACGCGGCATGAAGCGACGTTATTTTTCATTGCAAGCGCCTCGACTCTTTCGACGTTAAGATTTTCGAATGCGTATTTTATCAGACGTTTTGATATATCGGTCGCGTAACCGTTACCCCAAAAACTTGGAAGCAGATTGTAGCCTATAACGCATCTATCGGCGTTCGTGTTGCAGCTCAGTATACCCGCTTCGCCAATATATTCCCCGCTGCTTTTACTAAAAAGCGCGCAAAAACCCATTCCGTCAGCCGTCTGTTTCGAAATTAAATTTTTTAATTCATTTTTCGCTGTTGCAGTATCGAAAACGGGAATGAAAGTGGAATAGTTCCAAACTTCTCGGCAGGATTTCAGTCTGTAGAAATTTTCCAAGTCACTCATCACGTAATCTCTTAAAAAAAGTAAATCGGTTTCAAGTTTCATTCGCTTTTCCTCTTGTTTTTTATAAGCCAATTTTACTACATTTCCGCGCGCTTTGCAAACAATAATAAAACCGCTTGCCTAAAACAAGCGGTTTTTGGATATTTAATCTTTATCTAGATGTATTATGTATTTTACCTGCAAGGAATAAAGCCGTATGCGATTTTATTTAAATTTTACGCAATAGCCAGTAATTTCAAAATTTTCTGAGAAAAGATTTTTCTCTCCTTTCAAAGTGAATTTTACTACACCATCGTCGAAAAACAGACTGTAATCCGCCATTTCGGGATATTTTTTTCTGAGTGCTTCCTCAAGCGCGACTACCTTCCTGTCGAAAATATCTTCCCATGGGAGCGGTTCGAAACCTCTTAAACTTTTGTGATTTAGTATCGTCCTTAAAATACGGTATCCTTCGCGGCTTTCCTCCGTATTATATGGCAGAAATCCGAAATCCAGATAAATTTTGACCGCCAGCCAAGTATTAGGTTGAGTGGGGATTTTGCAGTTTTCATAGCCTTTGTCGCGCATCAAACGCAACGTTTTCGCGATAAGCGGTTTGCTTAGCCCCTTGCCCTGAAAATCCCTTTTCACCGCTACCCAGTAAAGCCAGCCCGCGCGTTCGCCGTCGTCTTCGTCATAAAACGCCGTGGCGGTCGCGACTTTTTCACCGTCGGGCGAAACGACAAACAACATACGGTCGAATAGTTTTTCTTCCTTACCGCCGTAATAATTTTGCCACGCCTTTATACCCTGCTCTGTAAAAAGCATTTCGCGGGCGGATTTTTCTATTTCTATCCAGTCCGATTTGTCTTTTTCGCTGTTATAAAAACAAAAACCGTAACCGTCGGGCAAATCGTATTCGGGCAGATTTTCTAAGTTTTCACGGAATAAAATTATTTCGCTATATTTGATTTTCGGTTCGTTATTATCGATTTTGATATTCTTTAAGTCTGTCATATCTTATCCCGTAAGTATTAATTTCGCTTTAAATTAAACGATTACTTTCAAGATAAATTTTAACTTATCTGGGCTTTTTTGACAACTACCTTGCAGCAATCACCGTCCATTAGTGTGCTTTCCACTGCTATGTTTTTTTCTTCAATACCAAGCGATTCTATCATAGCGAACATCGGGTCAAGACACCAGCCGCGACACGGGTTTGCGCCACCCATTTTTTTAGACAGAGCGCAGAGTTTGCATGTTGTTGCCGTGGCTATAAGTTCACGCTCGGTTTGTTCAACAGTCCAGTTTGCGCATCCGAATATCTCGGCTAATTTTGTGAAAACTTCGTCCGCAGCGGCGATATTGAGTTGCTGATTAAGGTAAGGCGCGGTTTGTTTTTGTCTGATTTTTTTTGATTTTACGATTTCGTCAAGAACGTTTAGCTTGCCGTATGTATTTACCGTTTCTGCAAGCGCGGCAGCGTAAGTGTTTTGAAGCATGGCGAACCTTTTTTCAATTTCCATTTTTTTATCTCC
>JAQUSX010000108.1 GCA_028710055.1 Clostridia bacterium
TTTCAAATTCTTTTTCAAAGTGATAATAGCCGCAGTGTTTTTTATTTTGGGTACTATCTTTATCATACGGGTTTTTTCGGTCGCATAGTGGTTCGCCACGGTGCTGGACAAAAAAGATACTCCGTAACCTTCGTCGACAATCGAAATCATATTGCTTGTGTTTTCACATTCGCAAGCGATGGTCGGTTTAAGGTTTTGTTTTTGATATTGAACATTCATTATTTTTGAGACGGATGAATGGGGCGATAGTTTGACTACGGGATACTCAAGAGCCTGTTGGAGAGAAACTGCTGGTTCGTTTGCAAGAGGATGATTCGAGCTGCAAAGCAATACTATTCTGTCATTTACAAGGGGGAATACAGCCAATTTCAGGCTTTTATCGTAAATGGGATATTCGATTTTGTTAACAATAGCCAAGTCGACTTTTTTTGAGATTATCATCGAGTAAAGATGTTCGCTATAGCTTTCAATCAATTCGATTTTCGTATTGGGATTTTCATTTGTAAAACTCAAAATCGGATTTGTCATACCAATTTTTGCCAAGGTTGGGAAAATACCTATTTTAATTGAGCTTTTTTTATTTTTCTGATATTTTGCCATTTCCGAATACAACTTGTTCCAGTTTTTCATAAGTTCTTTAGCATAAACGCAAAATTCTTCGCCCGCCTTTGTTATTGAAAAAGCGCGCGTCGTCCTGTCGATAAAAACAACGTCCAATTCGTCTTCCAATTTTGCTATCTGCTGAGAAAGCGTAGGCTGAGTAATAAACAACTGATCGGCTGCTTTTGAAAAATTTTTAGTTTCCATAACTTTTAAAAGATATTTAATTTGATTAATTTCCATATTTTATTACCCTCTTAATTATAGGTTGTATCTATAAATTTTATAATAAATAACTATTTTACTTCTGTCAAGACTTATGATAATTTCTTATTAATCACAACAGAATAAAATCACGGAGATATTTTATGAAATTTTTAGTTAATAAAACGGTAAAACTCGGCGGCGTAATATCTATATCGGGTAATAAATCAGGTACCGCCAGAGCTTTGCTTTTGGGAGCATTGGGCGACGGTGTTACATCGATAAAAAATCCTCTTCACAACATAGATAGTTATTCTATCATTGGTATGTTGGAACAACTAGGAGCAAAATTTGATTTATCGGACGATACGCTTTGGAAAATATATGGAACCGGCGGAAAATTAACTCAACCGAAAAACGTGCTGAACGCTGAAAACTCCGGCACGGGATTTTATTCATGCACGGCTTTGGCGTCGCTGCTTAATGGAATGTCCGTTATTACGGGCGATTATCAAATCTGCTATAGACCTGCGAAACCCATGATTGACGCACTAAACAGTATGGGAGCGAAAGTGGTTTCCACTAGAGACAACGGTCTTGCTCCGCTTATTATTCAAGGACCTCTCACGGGCGGTTCGGCTACTATGCCGGGACATAATTCGCAATGGTTTTCACCAGGTATTTTGGTATGCGCTTCGCTTGCATTAAATGATTCTGAAATAACGATAGAAGGCGAGCCTCTCGAAAAACCGTATATAGATATGACCATAGGAATGATGAAAGAAGCAGGCTTACATGTAAGTCACGACAATTATAAAAAATATCACATAACGGGAAGACAAAAAGTTAAGGCGACGGATTTTGTGATTCCGGGCGACTGGGGCAGTTCCGGTTATCCGACAATCGCAACAGCGATAACAAATTCTACGGCAGAATTTTTGAATCTCGATAAAAACACTTACGCAGGTGAAAAGGCGTATGTTGATATTTTAAATAAAGCGGGATGCAAGGTTGAATACATTGACGGAGGCATTAGAGTTAAGGGAAGCGACAGGCTTGTAGGTCAGACCATCGATTGTTCGGGTACTCCCGACGCGGTACCCGCTCTGGCCGTATTAGGCTGCGCGTGCAAAGAAGGAAAAACGGTTTTGACAAATATAAAAGCTTCAAGATTGAAAGAAACCGATAGAACTCATATCATTAAGGAAGAATTGGAAAAAATGGGCGGGATTTTTGAAGAGGATGAAAATTCTTTGACGATTTACCCTTCAAAATTGCACGGCACTTTTATTGACGGACATCACGACCACCGTATAGTTATGGCTACCTCAGTAGCGGCTTTAATAGCGGAGGGTCCGACAATAATAGATAATGCGGAATTTGTTGGAGTTTCTTATCCCGAGTTTTATGAGCACATGAAAAAACTCGGCGCAAAAATCCAAAGACTGGATATCGTTTAGCTAAGGTATTTAGCTATATATAAAAAAACAAGGAGAAAAAATATGAAGAAGGGATTATTGATATTACTGGTTTTGTTAATGTGCGTAACAAGCGTATTTGGATTCGCTTCCTGCGCTAAAACAGAAACAGTATACTTTACAATCGGCACCGCGGGAACGGCGGGCGCGCTTTATCCTATGGGTGTAGCAATGGCGCAGACGATCACGGATCACGTGGAAGGTTTTGCCGCGACGGGCGAATCCACCGCAGCATCTATCGCCAACATAAAAGGGCTGAAAGACGGTTCGTTCGGATGGGCAATTTCTCAAACCGAAGTAGCGTCTTTGGCTTATTACGGCAAAGGCGGATACGAAGGAAACGCAGTTCCGGAACTCAGAGCGTTGTTTTCTACAATTTACAATTATCTTCAGGTGTTTACTCTAGAAGGTAAAGGAATCAATACTTTTGAAGATTTCAAAGGCAAAACAATCGGAGTAGGCGCAGCGGGTTCTGGCGGAGCTATGATGGCGGAAGTGCTGTTGGACTGCTACGATATGACTTTGGACGACGTGCACGCTCAATATATGTCGGAATCAGACGCCGTTGCGGCTCTTAAAGACGGCAAAATCGACGGCTTTATTTGCACTCATCCGTTAAACAGCGCGGCTTTGACCGAGCTTGTAACGTCCGCAAACGCTAAAATGATAAACATCGATAACGACAAGTTTTATGAAACGATTCCCGCTTACACCAAATTTACCGTTCCCGCGGGCACTTACGAAGGTATAGATTACGACGTAGTAACGCCTAAGGCAAGAATTATAATGCTTACCACAAAAGACGCCTTTACCGAAGAGCAAATTTATGAAATGGTAAAAGCTATTTGGGAAAACAGAGAAGAATGGGCTGGATGCGCAAAGAGCGTCAGCGAACAAGTTATTTTGGAAACGGCATTACAGGAAATAGATATTCCTTTGCATAAAGGCGCGATAAGATATTTTGAAGAAATAGGACTGACTGTTCCTGAAAACTTGATAGCGCCGAACGACTGAGTTTTTTAGCAAAAGTTAAAAAGTAAAGGGGCTAAAATAAAAGTCCCTTTACTTAAACCTTACGGAGGACTCAAATGAAAGAGTTGATTAAAGAAAATGAAAAAAGCAAATTAGTTCTGATAGTCGATATCGTTATAGGTGTCGTTTCGGTTATCGGCGCGCTTTTTCATTTTTACATTGCGTACAGCACATCGATAGGAGTAGCTCAACAAAGAGTATTCCATACTTTTTTGTTTATCTTTATCTATTTTCTTTATAATTTCAGAGATAGATTAATAAATAAAAGGACCGTTTTATCGGTTATTAACCTCATATGCGTTATTGTTTCGTTGCTTATAGGTATTTATTATGTCGTTGGTATGACGAATACGCTTATGTTGGACAGGGCGATTAACGGCGCTTCAACGCTTGAAATAATAATGGGCGTAATTTTAATGATTATGATTTTGGAGCTTGCCAGAAGAAAGGTGGGATTAGCTTTAACAATCTTGTCATTAATTTTTATTCTTTATGCGATGTTTGGAAGATATATGCCCGCAGTTATCGCCCACAAAGGTTATTCTTTATCTTATATTACCGAATACGTAGCTTGGACAACGGAAGGAATAT
>JAQUSX010000109.1 GCA_028710055.1 Clostridia bacterium
CTCCTATTTCCGCTCCCGCAATGGTAGGTATAACGATGTCGGCATGACTGGTTATTGTACTGTATTTGACGTTTGTGATGACGGCAACGTACGCGCCCCGCTCTTTTGCCAGCTTCACCGCCGCTATCGTGTCGGCGGTTTCACCGCTTTGGCTGACGGCGATAACTATATCGCCTTTTTTTACGATAGGATTTTTGTATCTGTATTCGCTTGCGATTTCGGTTTCTGTAGAGATGCGGGCAAACCGCTCAAAAAGATATTTGCCGACAACGCCGCTGTGATATGCCGTACCGCAACCGACGATTGTGATTTTTTTGGCTGCGCTGATTTTGTCTATTAACTCGGTTAAATCCGTGTTGTGGTAAAAATTCGAGACCGTATCGGAAAAAGTTTTCGGACACTCGAATATTTCTTTTATCATAAAACTGCTGTTATTCCCAATATCGATCGAGTCCGCCGTAATATCAAAATTCATATTTTCCAATAAAATGGGGGTTAAATCTTTGGTTTTATAAGCGTAAATATTGTCGGGATTTATTATACCTATGGATTCGTCGGGGAGTTGATAAACGGTTTTAGTTTTTTTCGCCAGCGCAAGTAAATCGCTCGCGATATAATTTTCGCCGTTACCCCGTCCTAACAAAATAGGATTACCGCGCCGGGCAACGGCGACGGTATTAGGGAAATCTTCGCACAAAATCGCCAGCGCAAAAAAGCCGCTCAAACTTTTGACGGTTTTAGCTACGGTTTTAATTAAATCGCCGTCGTAGTTTTTTTGCAGCAAATGTGCGATCACCTCGGTATCGGTTTCGCTGGCAAATTCTTCATTGAGAGAATTTTTAAGTTCCAGATAGTTTTCAATAATGCCGTTATGCGCCACGGCGAATTTTCCGTACGTATGCGGATGGGCGTTTTGATAACTGGGTTTGCCGTGCGTTGCCCAACGCGTATGTCCGATGCCTGTTTGTCCGTGTAAGGTTTTCGCCTCGGCGATAAGTTCGTTAACGCGACCGAGTTTTTTGACTGTATGTATTTTTTCGTTGTCAAAAAAAGCGATTCCCGCAGAATCGTATCCTCTGTATTCTAATAGCGTCAATCCGTCCAATAAATACGGCACGCCGTTATTTTTTCCCGCGTATCCTACTATTCCGCACATAAAAAAATTTTCTCCGTTGTTTATAATATTCGATTCAATGTGTTTTTGTTTATTAAATAAATTTAAGCACGCAAAACCGCAAACAAATAAGTCTATTTGTTTTTTAGACAAAATATGTTAAAACGGGGAGAATGTTTGTGACAAAATTTTTTGTTGCCATCAATATGCCGAAAGACGCGGTCGCGGAAGAACTTAACGGTGTAAAAATATTAGGAAAAACCGCTGAAGAAATTATAATAAACGAGTTCAATGAATCGGAAAAAATAGATTATTGCGACTCCATTAAAATTAGCAATAAAAAACACGATACAGTTATGTTATTGCCGAGTTTTCCGTTTACAACTCAAAGAATAGTCGACTATATTTTTGCGTATATGGAAAAATTTGAGCTTACGGCAGTAAATTTTCGCGGCGGAACGGCAGTAAAAAAAGGCGGCGATATAAAAAACGCCGCTACTATGCTTATCGACTGCGGACCGAAATTTACGCAAATAAAAGATTTTTCGCTGGCTGTGGATTACGCAAGAAAAATTATCTTAAAAAAACATATCGAAAACGGCGTGTTTATAGAAAGTGAAAAAGACGTTAGTATTGATTACGGAGTAAAAATCGCGAACTCTGCAAAGATTTGCCGTTTCACAGTCATTAAAGGCGAAACAAAAATAGGGGAAAATACCGTTGTCGGACCGTTTTGCGATATTACGGATTCTATACTCGGGCAGAGTGTAAAATGCGTATCGTCGACGCTTATCGGCGCGACAGTCGGCAACGGCACTACAGTAGGACCGTATTCGTATTTGAGGCAAAATTCCTTTATCGGCGAAAATTGTCGTATAGGCGATTTTGTTGAAATTAAAAACTCCGTTATCGGCAACGGAACGAAAGTAAGTCATCTTGCGTATGTTGGCGACGCGACAATAGGCGAAAAGGTGAACGTAGGCTGCGGAGTCGTTTTTGTGAATTACGACGGAAAAAATAAAAACCGCACGACAGTCGGCGACGGCAGTTTTTTGGGAAGTAACTGCAATTTTATCGCGCCCATTACGATAGGAAAGAACGTTTTTGTAGCGGCGGGCAGCACCGTGACAAAAAACCTAATAGATAACGATTTTTGCGTTGCGCGCGAAAGAGAGTATATAAAACACGACTGGAAAAGACCATAAGTTTAAATATTATTGTTCGCGTAAGAAATATGGTATAATTCGAGTTTTTTATAGCAAGGTATGTTGAACTTTATTCTGCTAGCGAGATTGCTTTTTATGACAAGTTAATTGCTTTGCACAGTGGAAACCTAAGAAGTTAGAAATCGAAAGTAACAATATTTTTCAAATAGAAAACCGCTCTAAAGGCGGTTTTCTTTGTTTTTTTATATTTTATCAGCTTATTTTTAATCAAAAAAATTTTTAAACTTAACGAAAATAATTTTTGGATATTATTTACTGAATTTTTTTCTGCTGCCCGGTTTTTCAATAGGCAAAGCTTTGGCGCACAAGGGGCAGTTTTCGGGGGAATAAATAGGGATTTCCAGTTTTAAGGCGGAGTATACGGGAAAATCCAATATGCAGTCGGCTTCGCGTCTATCGACAATGCAAGCGACCCCGATTACCTTAGCACCCATATTATGCAAAACTTTGACGGTTTCCATGGTGGATTTGCCCGTAGTAACGACGTCTTCCGCAATAATTATTACGTCGCCGCTACCCACGCTAAACCCGCGCCTAAGCTGCATTTCGTCGTCTTTTCTTTCGGTGAAAATAGCTTCGACGCCGATTTGTCTGGCAAGCTCGTAAGCGACTATTATTCCGCCCATAGCTGGACCGCAGACTTTTGTAATGCCTAGATTTTTTATTTGCTTAGCGACCGAGCTTAATACCGCTTCGGCTTTGTCGGGGAAACGCAAGAGCTTTGCGCATTGACAGTAACCGCTGCTGTGATTGCCGCTGGACAAAAGAAAGTGTCCTTCCAAAAAAGCTTCCGATTGTTTCATTAAATCGAGATTTTTATCCATTATTTTCTCCTAATTTTTGCTAATTTCCTTTTTATATTTTAATTTTAAGACTAAGTTAATTGAAATGATTTTAATTTTAGGTTAACTTAGCGTTTTTATATAAAGATTTTTTTTCATTTTCAAAATGGAAATACTAAATTATTCCGACAATTTCGCTGATATTAGCTAAATTATTTTCTACGCAGTATTTTTCCAGTCCGTCGATTATGTCCAAAACCGCCGTCGGACGAATAAAATTTGCCGTGCCTACTTGTACGGCTTTTGCGCCCGCCATCATAAAACACAGCGTGTCTTTCCATGTTGTTATGCCGCCCATACCGACAACAGGGATTTTTACCGATTTTGCCGTTTGGTGTACCATTCTTAGAGCAACCGGCATTATGGCGGGTCCCGATAGCCCAGCGTATACGTTATTAAAAACGGGTTTTTTCACTTTTATATCTATCGCCATACCCAAGAAGGTATTTACGAGGCTGACACCGTCAGCTCCGCCGTTTTCGCACGCGCGGGCGATTTCGGTAATATCAGCCGTATTGGGCGTAAGCTTTACCAATAAAGGAAAGCGGGTGATATTTTTTACTTTGCTAACCAGATTTTCAGCGACTTTTGGATTTGTGCCAAAAGCCATACCGCCCGTTTTTACGTTCGGGCAAGAAATGTTTAATTCGAGTATATCAATATCGGCTTCATTCAGTTTTTTCGCGCCGATTAAATAATCTTCTTCACTGTGTCCGCCTAGG
>JAQUSX010000002.1 GCA_028710055.1 Clostridia bacterium
ATTAAGCCTATGGGAATAAAGGTAACCCGCCTTGCGCAAGGCATCGCAATAGGCAGCGAGTTGCAGTACGCCGACGAAATTACGTTACTTAAAGCGTTGGAAAACCGTAAAGAAATGTAAATAATAAGGTAATCATTAATACGAACGCTAAGACAAAATTGAATTTTTTTTAAAAGCAAAAACTCTTGATTTTTCAAGAGTTTTTTTAGTAATAGTTTTAATTGTATATCAGACTTGTTTAATCAATCACAAGTCCGTATGCCGTAAGGTCGGGGGTTTTGGTGGCGAGTCGATATTGCGGGCGGTCGCCCTCGCGAGTCATAAAGCCAAAATCGATTAAATTACGCCTTATCGTGCAGTAATCTTCAAAGTCGATTTGGTCTAAAATAAATTCATTTATTTCTTTCTCGGCATAAATTTTGTCGGGGTCGATTTTGTCAGCCACGATTGCTGTTATCATTACTTCTTTTTTGGGCTTAGTTGGCATTTGAAATATTTTGCCGTCGTTATCAAAAAAACATTTAAGTTCTTTTTTCATTTCTTCTATTGTCATTTATCCATTCTCCTAATTTTTTAGTTTTGTTTATTTTGTTTTTTTGTGGTATTTTCAGCGGATAGGTTATTTTTTTAAAAACAAATTATATTTGTTACCATAAACTGAAAAAAAATTTATTATTATTTTAAGCAATAGCGCCCAAAATTACCGTTCGGCTAGCTATCGCTTTGCCTTTGCCGATTTCGCCCACGCTTTCCGCCGTGGTAACTGAAATATTGACGGTGTCGGGGCTAATGCCCAGGGCATCCGCGAGTTTTTCCTTAATTTGTTCCAAATACGGCGAAAGTTTCGGTTTTTCGCAAACTACGGCGCAGGACACGCTCAATAACGCCGCGTTTTTGCTTTCAAAAATGCCTCGAACTCTATTAAGAAGCATAATACTGTCAGCGTCTTTATACGCGGGGTTATTGTTCGGGAAAAGATGACCGATGTCTTTTTCGCCAATCGCCGACAGCATGGCGTCCATAAGGCTATGAATAATCACGTCCGCGTCGCTATGCCCCAGTAAACCTTTGTTAAACGGCACCGTAACTCCGCCCAAAATCAGCGGTCTGCCTTTTACAAGGCGGTGAATATCGTAACCGTTGCCGATAATATACTGCGTTACGTCTTTCGGGTAAGTGATTTTTATATTCGACCGCTCGCCCTCGACGTACGTGACCGAGCCGTAAGCTTTTATCCAAACTCTGCTGTCGTCGGATTCGTTGGCGGTAAACCGCGCGTATGCTTTTTTCAGCTTTTGTGTTTCGTAAACTTGCGGAGTTTGAACAAGGTAAAGATTATCCCGCGGTATTTCGTTGTCTCCGTCCAAGACCGCGTCGGTAGCTTTGATAACGGGTACGGCGGATTTTGTTGATTCCGCTTGCAGGAAACACTTTTCAATCAACTTTTTTGTTACATAGGGGCGTGCGCCGTCATGTATCGCTACGAATTCCGCCGCGGGGTCCACGCATCTAAGTCCGCTTATCACCGAGCGTGTGCGGGTTTCTCCGCCTACAGCATACAATACGGAGTCGCCGAATATCGTTTGCATAATATCTTTGTCCGCCGCGTTTGTAACTAAAATTATCTCGTCGGCAAGTCCGTAAAACTTTTCCACCGAGACTTTTATAAGCGGTTTGCCGTAAATTTTGGTAAAAAGCTTATTTTCCCCAAAACGAACGGAACTGCCGCCAGCGAGAATAATTACGCTTTTCATTGAATAACCTCGTACATATTTTCCGCTTGTTCCTTGCGGACGGTTTCGCTTATAACTAAAATGCGGAATTTGAGCTCGCCTTTGGCAAACCTTACGCTCACGACGTCTCCGACTTTTATTTGCGCCGACGGTTTCGCTTGTTTGTCGTTTACGTATACTTTTCCGCCCGAACACGCGTCGTTTGCCACCGTTCTGCGTTTTAATATTCTTGATACTTTTAAAAATTTGTCCAGTCTCATTTATTTACCGTTCCTAAATTTAAGTTAATTTTGCTACTAAATTAAATTTTATCACATAGCGGTAATTATTACAATAATAATCTAAGCCGCATAAGTATTAAAAATAAGCAAAGTTAAAAAACAAAACATAACTTATTTATTTTAATTTTAATTTTTAATTTTTTTTCAATATTCATTACGAATTTATTTTGCACGATAATTAATATTTATTTTAGCCTTTTCGCTCCTGCCTATCAAAAAAATGTATTACTATAAGCAAATTTCAAGAAATCAAAAATGAAAAAATTTAAAATATTTTTCTTTTAAAATAGGGTACAAAAAAAGGCTTGACCGTTGACAAGCCTTATGTTATAGTGTTTAGTGCATATTTGCCGCCCAGACAAACGACCCTTTCCCCAAAAAATGTAGAAATTTGGGGTAAATTTAATAAATTTGGTGGTCTTTGTGACGGTAATATACAACAATTTTCGTTTCATTGCAAGAGATTTTGTAAAAATTTTTAAAAAAAATTTGCGGGGTGAATGTATGGCAACAGGAATCCGTACGGTTAAATACGGTATCAGAGAAAGAAAAACCTTTTCCAAAATCAAAGAAGTTTTGGATGTCCCAAACCTTATCGAAGTTCAAAAAGCCTCTTATAACGCGTTCGTAAACGAAGGCATACGAGAGGTTTTTGACGATTTTTCTCCCATTGTGGACTTTGCCGGAAACTTTGAATTACATTTTTTGGAGCATACTTTGGACACAAAATCAAAGTATTCCGAAAGAGAATGCCGCGAGCGCGACGCAACTTACGCCGCACCGCTTAAACTCAAAGTTCGTCTTATTCGCACAGACACGGGCGAAATGATCGATAACGAAGTATTTATGGGCGATTTTCCGTTAATGACCGACACAGGCAGTTTTATCATTAACGGCGCGGAAAGGGTTGTGGTTTCACAGCTTGTTCGTTCGCCCGGCGTGTACGCTGACGGCGACCGCGACAAAAACGGTAATATGCAGTATGACACCACGGTTATACCAAATCGCGGAGCGTGGCTGGAATTCGTACAAGACGGCAACAACAATATTTTGTCCGTTCACGTCGACCGCAACAGAAAACTACCCGCTACCGTGCTGCTTAGATCAATAGGCATCGGTACGGACGATAAAATAGCGGAATTATTCGATAATGACGAAACCATTCTAAAAACCTGCGAAAAGGATTCTACAAAATCCGAAAGAGAAGGTCTTATCGAATTATACAAAAGACTGCGTCCGGGCGAAATTCCCACAGACGAATCAATAAAAAAACAACTGCACGACTTGTTATTTGATAGCAAACGTTATGATCTAGCGCGTGTCGGCAGATATAAATTTAATAAAAAACTTTCGTTGGCAAACCGCATTATGGGTTTTGCTTCGGCGGAAGACATTACCGCTTTCGGTAAAAAAATAGTAAGTAAGGGCGAAGTTTTCACAAAAGAACTCGCTTACAAAGTTCAACACAGCGGCGTTAACGTCGTTTACGTTGATATTAAAGGCAAGCGCGTAAAGGTTATCGGTAACGGCGTGGTTGATATGAACCACTATATGCCGCTAGTTAACAAGGCGTACAAAGATATCGACTTTAAGCAACAATGCGGTATAAACGAATTTGCTAACCTTATCGAACTCACCGCGATTTTGGACAAAAAACTTTCAATCGACGACACGTTGAAAGAAATAAAAGAAAACAAAGAAAAACTTATTCCCAAACATATCACCAGAGAAGATATTATATCAACAGTTTCATACAACATAAATTTGAAATACGGTCTTGGCAATATAGACAATATCGACCACCTTGGAAACCGCAGAGTGCGTTCCGTGGGCGAACTATTGCAAAATCAATTCCGTATCGGTATCGCGCGTCTTGAGCGTGTTATCCGCGAACGTATGGCGATACAGGAAATCGACAAAGCGACTCCCCAAAGCCTTATTAATGTTCGTCCCGTTACGAGCGCGATAAAAGAATTTTTCGGAAGCAGTCAGCTTTCGCAGTTTATGGACCAGACCAACCCTATCGCCGAACTTACTCACAAAAGAAAACTTTCGGCACTAGGTCCCGGCGGCTTAAACCGCGACAGAGCGACATTTGACGTTCGTGACGTACACCACTCGCACTACGGCAGAATGTGTCCTATCGAAACTCCCGAAGGTCAAAACATCGGTTTGATTACTTCGCTGGCTTCCTTCGCGCGTATTAACGAATACGGTTTTATCGAATCGCCTTACCGCAGAATCGACAGAGAAAAACACATCGTTACAGACATCGTCGATTATCTGCCCGCGGACGAAGAAGACAAATATATAGTGGCGCAGGCTAACGAACAGCTTGACGAAAAAGGCTGGTTTATAAGCGAACGTGTTACTTGCCGCCAAAGAGAAAATATAGCGGAATTCCCGCGCGAAGCGGTTGATTATATGGACGTAAGCCCCAAACAGCTTATTTCCGTAGCTACAAGTCTTATTCCGTTCTTGGAAAACGACGATACCAATAGAGCCTTGATGGGCAGTAACATGCAACGTCAGGCCGTGCCTTTGCTTGTGCCCGAACAACCTATCGTGGCGACGGGTATTGAGCATCGTATAGCGTACGACAGCGGCGTAATGATAATATCAAAACACGCGGGTACGGTTACCAGAGTTATTGGCGATGAAATAATAGTTACCGACAAACAAAATAACGAACACAGTTATCCGCTAAAAAAATTCGTACGCAGCAACCAAGGCACGTGCATAAATCAGCGTCCGATAGTAAAAAAAGGACAAAAAGTTGAAATCGGCGAGATTTTGGCTGACGGTCCCGCTACAAACGGCGGCGAGCTTTCTTTGGGTAGAAACATTCTTATCGGCTTTATGTCATGGGAAGGCTACAACTACGAAGACGCTATACTTATTTCCGAAAAACTTGTAAAAGAAGACGTGTTCACTTCTATTCACATAGAAGAGCACGAAATAGAAACCCGTGACACAAAACTCGGCGCGGAAGAATTTACGCGCGATATTCCTAACGTCGGAGAAGAAGCGTTAAAAGACCTTGACGAAGACGGCATTATCCGTATCGGCGCGGAAGTTCACCCCGGCGACATACTCGTCGGCAAAGTAACTCCCAAAGGCGAAACGGACTTGACACCCGAAGAAAGACTATTAAGGGCAATATTTAGCGAAAAAGCCCGCGAAGTAAGAGATACTTCTTTGCGCGTTCTTAACGGCGAAGGCGGAATAGTCGTAGACGTAAAAGTATTTACCCGTGAAAACAAAGACGAACTCGATCCAGGCGTTAATAAACTGGTCAGAGTATATATCGCTCAAAAACGTAAAATCTCAGTCGGCGACAAAATGGCGGGCCGTCACGGTAACAAGGGCGTTATCAGCAGAATCCTGCCCGAAGAAGATATGCCGTTTATGGAAGACGGCACACCGCTCCAAATCGTGTTGAACCCCTTAGGCGTTCCTTCACGTATGAACATCGGTCAGGTTTTGGAAGTCCACCTTGGACTTGTTGCGAAAATGCTCGGCTGGGAAGTCGCGACACCCGTATTTGACGGCGCGACGGAGCAGGACATAAAGAGCTTATTTGAACAAAACTGCATGACAAACCCCGAAACTGGCAAAGTAGACGGCAAAGTCGTGCTTTACGACGGACGCACAGGTATGCCGTTTAATAACAGAGTTACAGTCGGCTATATGTATATGCTCAAACTTATCCACCTTGTAGACGACAAAATCCACGCTCGTTCTATCGGACCGTACAGCCTTGTTACGCAGCAACCCTTGGGCGGCAAAGCTCAGTTCGGCGGACAACGTTTCGGTGAAATGGAAGTTTGGGCTTTGGAAGCTTATGGCGCGGCAAATGTATTGCAAGAAATACTTACGGTAAAATCCGACGACGTAGTCGGACGTGTAAAGACGTACGAATCCATAGTAAAAGGCGAAAATATCGCAGACCCGGGTATACCCGAATCATTTAAAGTTTTGATAAAAGAATTGCAGTCGCTCGCACTTGACGTAAAAGTTTTGTCCGAAGACAAAGAAGAAATCATCGTGCGCGATTCGTCCGACGACGAAGCCGACCTATTAGAAGTCAATCTGCGTGAACAAGAAGAAAAACGCGAGATTATGCATACTTTCAGCGATTTGGAAAAAATCGATCTCGGCAAGGACGACGAACCGTTTGAGTTTGGCGACGACGAAGATAAAAATTTCGATATAGACGATTTGTTCGCTAGTGAAGAAGAAAAACCGACAAAAAATAAAAAAGCTAAAAAAGAAGAAAGCGATTTTGACGAAATGGACGATTTTGCGGACTTACTCGGCGGCTTTGACGACGAAGAGGAGGAGAATAAATAATGTTTGAACTAAACAATCTTGATTCAATCCAAATAGGAATAGCTTCTCCGGAAAAAATCCGCGAATGGTCTTGCGGTGAAGTAACAAAACCCGAAACAATCAACTACCGCACGCAAAAACCCGAAAAAGACGGTCTTTTTTGCGAGCGTATTTTTGGTCCCACGAAAGACTGGGAATGCCATTGCGGCAAATATAAACGCATACGCTACAAAGGCGTAGTTTGCGACAAATGCGGCGTAAAAGTAACCAAAGCGAAAGTCAGACGCGAGCGTATGGGACATATCGAACTCGCCGCTCCCGTTTCGCACATTTGGTATTTTAGAGGTATGCCGAGCAGAATGGGATTGCTGCTCGATATGTCGCCGAAACCGCTTGAACAAGTATTAAACTTTGCCAGCTACGTAATATTGGACCCCAAAGCCACTCCGCTCACGAAAAAGCAGGTGCTTTCGGCTAACGAATACAAAGAAGCCGTTGAAACTTACGGCAAAAACACCTTTAAGGCTGGTATGGGCGCGGAAGCTATTAAAGAACTTTTGCAGGAAATCGATCTTGAAAAAGAATCGAAAGAACTTAAAGCCATTTTGGAAAAAGCTACGGGACAAAAAAGAGCCAGAGCGATTAAACGTATCGAAATAGTGGAAGCTTTCCGTAAAAGCGGAAACCGCCCCGAATGGATGATACTTGACGTTCTGCCCGTTTTGCCTCCCGAATTGCGTCCTATGGTGCCGCTGGACGGCGGAAGATACGCGACGAGCGACCTAAACGACCTTTACCGCAGAGTAATAAACCGTAACAACAGACTTAAAAAACTTTTGGAAATAAACGCTCCCGATATTCTTATCAGAAACGAAAAGCGTATGTTGCAGGAAGCTGTCGATAGTCTTATCGATAACAGCCGCAGCAAACGTCCGCAATCGGGCGCGGGAAACAGAGAACTTAAATCTTTATCTGGACTGCTTCGCGGCAAACAAGGACGTTTCCGTCAAAACCTACTCGGCAAACGTGTAGACTACTCGGGTCGTTCCGTTATCGTAGTAGGACCGGAACTTAAAATGCATCAGTGCGGTCTGCCTAAGGAAATGGCGCTTGAGTTGTTCAAACCTTTCGTTATGAAAAAACTGGTGGAAACGGGACAATGCCACAACGTAAAAAGCGCGAAACGCAGAGTGGAAAGAGCGGACGTAAAAGTATGGGACGTACTTGAAGAAGTTATTAAAGACCACCCCGTAATGCTTAACCGCGCGCCCACGTTGCATAGATTATCTATTCAAGCGTTTGAACCCGTATTGATTGAAGGCAGAGCGATAAAACTGCATCCGCTAGCATGTACGGCTTTTAACGCAGACTTCGACGGCGACCAAATGGCCGTTCACGTTCCTTTGTCAATCGAAGCGCAAACGGAAGCTAGATACCTTATGCTTGCCAGCAATAACATTTTAAAACTTTCCGACGGCCGACCCGTAGTTTCGCCTACAAAAGATATAGTTTTGGGCTGCTACTATTTGACCATAGATAAAGAAGGCGCGAAAGGCGAAGGCAAATTTTTCGCTAGTATGGATGAAGCGATTTTGGCTTACAACGCGGGTGTTATCGAGCTGCAATCTTTGATTAACGTCAGAGTGTCAAAAGCCGTTGACGGCGAAATCGTTACGGGAATAATTCATACGACGGTAGGCCGCATGATATTCAACGAAGCTATTCCGCAAGATCTTGGTTTCACTCCGCGCGTTACTAAGGAAGATTATCTAAAAAACGAGTTTGAAGTTACCGTTGACAATAAAAAACTTTCTCAAATCGTCGAACGCTGCTATAAAAAACACGGCACGACGGCGACAGCGGAACTGCTGGATAAAATAAAGGGAATGGGCTATAAATACGCTACGGTATCAGGAATAACCGCTTCGATATTCGATATGCATATTCCCGCGGAAAAACCCGAAATATTGAAAATCGCCAGCGATAAAGTTTTGAAAATAGAACAACAATATGAAATAGGCGAACTCACCGATCACGAAAGATACAACGAAGTCGTTGCAACATGGAAAGAAGCAACCGACCAAGTAACCGAAAAACTCAAAAAGACCTTAGATAAATTCAACCCTATTTGGATGATGGCAAACTCAGGCGCGCGTGGTAACATGAGCCAAATCCGTCAGCTTTCAGGTATGCGCGGACTTATGACGGACCCCAACGGTAAAACTATTGAGTTACCCGTTAAAGCGTGCTTCAGAGAAGGCTTAACCGTATTGGAATACTTTATTTCCTCTCACGGCGGACGTAAAGGTCTTGCCGACACCGCATTAAAGACAGCGGACAGCGGATATTTGACAAGACGTCTGGTCGACGTTTCTCATGACGTGATAGTCAGAGAAGAAGATTGCGCTCACGGCGGACGCCCGCAAGGTATGTGGGTATCGGCAATAACGGGCGGCAGCAAAGCGGAAGTTATTGAAAGACTGCGCGACCGTATTATCGGCAGATACACGATAGATGATATAGCAGACCCCAAAACGGGCGAAATTATCGCAAAAGGCGACACGATGATTACCGATGAAACGGCTGACCGTATCGTAGACGCGGGAGTAGAAAAAGTTTATATTCGTTCCGTGCTTACCTGCAAAAGCAGATACGGCATTTGCAGCAAATGTTACGGTAAAAATATGGCGACAAGCACACCCGTGCAACTCGGCGAAGCGGTCGGCGTAATAGCCGCTCAAAGTATCGGCGAACCTGGCACGCAGCTTACAATGCGTACCTTCCATACAGGCGGCGTAGCAATAGCCGAAGATATCACGCAAGGTCTTCCACGTGTCGAAGAACTGTTTGAAGCAAGACGACCAAAAGGCGTTGCGCTCGTATGCGAAAACAGCGGTATTGTTTCATTAATTGAAAAAGACAACAATAAACGCCAAATTTTGGTAAAAGACAAAGACAGCGAAAAAGCTTACGATATTCCTTACACCGCAAGAATAAAAGTGAAAGAAGGGGACGTTGTGGAAAGCGGAACGCTTTTGACCGAAGGCAGCGTTTATCCGCACGATTTACTGAGAACGAAAGGTCTGAAAGCGGTACAGGAATATCTGTTAAAAGAAGTTCAATCGACTTACAGACTGCAAGGCGTTGAGATTAACGATAAACACGTAGAAGTAATCATTCGTCAAATGCTGAGAAAAGTCAAGGTGGAAGACGCGGGCGATACCACGCTTTTGCCGGGCGACTTGGTAGATTTGTATAAATTTGAAGAAGAAAACACCGCAACGCTCGAACAAGGCGGAAAACCCGCAACGGGCAAACGTACTCTATTGGGTATCACAAAGGCTTCTTTGGCAACCGACAGCTTCCTTTCGGCGGCGTCCTTCCAGGAAACAAGCAGAGTGCTTACCGAGGCTGCGATTAAATGCAAGACGGACCCGTTATACGGCTTAAAGGAAAACGTAATTATAGGTAAACTTTTGACTGCGGGCACAGGACTCAAAAACTACCGCAATTATACCGTTAAATCTTTGGTTACCGAGTCCGATACGGATTATATAGCCGAAGTAGACGCGGAAGAAAAATAAACAAAATACTTGCGTTTCGTTTGACGGAAAAAAGTTATTTTGATACAATGATTTTTGGCGTTAAAAAACGCTGAAATATAAAGAAAACTCTTTTTGAAAGACTTTTCTTACCGACATCACATCATTTAAAGGAGGTAAAAAAATTGGCAACTATCAATCAGCTTATTAAGCAAGGCAGAGAACGCGACGCGTATAAAAGCAAAACGCCGTTACTTGGTCACAGTCCTCAAAGACGCGGAGTTTGTTTGTCCGTAACGACTACTTCTCCCAAAAAACCGAATTCGGCTTTACGCAAAATATGCAGAATCAGACGTACTAACGGCGACGAAGGCACATGCTACATTCCAGGCGAAGGTCACAATCTGCAAGAACATAGCGTTGTTCTTATTCGCGGCGGCAGAGTAAGAGATTTGCCCGGTGTGCGTTATCACGTTATTCGCGGCACGCTTGACACCGCGGGCGTTGCAAACCGCAAACAAGCCCGTTCAAAATACGGCGTAAAACGTCCCAAGAAATAAACTTTTCTAGGACAAAAAAATTTCTTAGTTACAGCTTTAAGTGTGATATGTCGGTTAAGACGCTCACATGATAGGCAGTATGCGCGAATTAATAATTCTGCAGAAGTTTCTCCGATTAAATTTTAGTCGTTGAGTTAGCTGTATCTAAAAGAGCAAAGTAAAAATATCAAAAGGAGGAAAGACATTTATGCCAAGAAGAAGCGGCGTCCCAAAAAGAGACGTTCTTCCCGATCCTATTTACAATAGTAAAATCGTCACAAAAGTTATAAATCAAATTATGCTTGACGGTAAAAAAGGGACCGCGCAACAAATCGTCTACGGAGCGTTTGATCTTATTAAAGATAAAATGAACGCGGAACCGATGGACGTATTCAATCAAGCGTTAAATAACGTTATGCCAATGTTGGAAGTCAAAGCTCGCAGAGTCGGCGGATCAAACTACCAAGTTCCTATGGAAATCCGTCCCGAAAGAAGACAGACTTTGGCTATTCGTTGGCTTGTATTATTTTCAAGAAAACGTAGTGAGAAAGAAATGTATCAAAGACTCGCGGGAGAGTTGATGGACGCTTACAACTCTACGGGCAACGCTTTCAAAAAGAAAGAGGATATGCACCGTATGGCTGAAGCGAACAAGGCATTCGCTCACTACCGTTGGTGATAAGCAGAAGACATTATGACTAGAAATTATCCGCTAAGCCGCGTGCGCAATATAGGTATTATGGCGCATATCGACGCAGGCAAAACCACAACAAGCGAACGCATTTTGTTTTTCACGGGTAAAACCCGTAAATTAGGCGAAGTGCACGAAGGCACGGCTACAATGGACTTTATGATTCAAGAGCAGGAAAGGGGTATAACTATAGGCTCCGCCGCTACCACAGTCCATTGGCTGAATCCGTACGACAAGACCGATTATCGTATAAATCTTATAGATACTCCCGGTCACGTTGACTTTACGGTAGAAGTCGAGCGGTCGCTTAGAGTTTTAGACGGAGCAGTCGCCGTTTTTTGCGCAAAAGGCGGTGTAGAACCGCAAAGCGAAACCGTCTGGCATCAAGCGACGAAATACGGTGTACCGCGTATCGCGTTTGTCAACAAAATGGATATTAACGGAGCGAATTACTTGAACGTCGTTAATATGATGCGAGAAAGACTGAAAACAAACGCAATGCCCATACAATTACCGATAGGAAAAGAAGACACTTTTAAAGGCGTAGTGGATATCATCGACCAAAAAGCTTATTATTACCTAGACGCGCAGGGAAACGATATAAAAGTTAAAGAAATACCCAAGGAAATGGCGGACGAAGTTCATATTTACCGCACGCAACTAGAAGAATTCGTTGCGGGAAGAGACGATGAACTGGCTACGAAATTTTTGGAAGGAACTTCTTTGACCGTTGACGAAATCAAAAAAGGCGTCAGAAAAGCTACGTTAGACCTTGCAATGACTCCGGTTTTATGCGGTTCGGCTTACAAAAACAAAGGCGTTCGGCTTTTACTCGACGCTGTTTGCGATTATTTGCCAAGTCCGTCCGATATTCCGGACGTTGTAGGTTTTGATGTAAAAAATAACGAGAAAAAAATAACTCGCAAGGCCGACGACAAAGAACCGCTTTGCGCCATAGCTTTCAAAATAGTGACCGACCCATTCGTGGGCAAGCTTGCATATGTAAGAATTTACAGCGGCACGCTTACGGCGGGAAGTTACGTATATAACTCGTCTCGCGGAAAACGTGAAAGAATATCAAAAGTTCTGCAAATGCACGCAAACCACAGAGAAGAAATAGAAGAAAGCTACGCGGGCGAAATAGTGGCTGTTGTTGGACTTAGAGATACCACCACAGGCGACACCCTTTGCAGCGAAAAAGCTCCGATATTATTAGACAGTATGGTTTTCCCCGAACCTGTTATAAAAGTGGCTATAGAGCCAAAAACAAAACAGGGCGGCGAAAGAATGCTTGTCGCTTTATCGAAGCTATCGGACGAAGACCCGACTTTCAGAACTTATACTGACAGCGAAACGGGTCAGACAATCATCGCGGGCATGGGCGAACTGCACCTTGAAATAATAGTAGACAGACTGCTTAGAGAATTTAAAGTCGAAGCGAATATCGGCAAGCCGCAGGTTTCTTACAGAGAAACGATTACGGTTCCCGCCGAAGGAGAAGGCAAATATATCCGTCAAACGGGCGGAAAAGGCGCGTACGGCCATTGCGTTATCAGACTCGAACCGCTTGAAAAAGGCAAAGGATTTGAGTTCGTTGACAAAAGCGTCGGCGGCGTCGTTCCAAAAGAATATATTACGCCTATCAAAAACGGTATTTTGGAAGCGTCCAAAAGCGGCGTTTTGCTGGGATATGAGATGGTAGACTTTAGAGCAGTTTTGATTGACGGCAGTACCCACCCTGTGGATTCATCTGAAATGGCGTTTAAAATAGCGGGTTCACTAGCTTTCCGCGAAGCGGCGGCAAAAGCGAAACCAATACTACTCGAACCCATGATGAAAGTAGAAGTTACGCTGCCCGAAGAATATTTGGGCGACGTTATGGGAAATATCACAAGCAGACGCGGCAATATCACGGGTATAGAAATAAGAAACGGCATTCAAGTAATAAACGCGACGATACCGCTTTCGACTATGTTCGGATACGCTACGGATTTACGCAGTCATACCCAAGGAAGGGGTAATTACACGATGCAATTTGACGCGTTTACGCAAGTGCCGAAGGCTGTTGCGCTGAAAATGGGTATAAAACCGTAAAAGCGGGAAAACGCTCAAAAAGTGTAGACCAAAAATCAAAAGTATATTATAATGTATACAAAATCAAATAAAAAATTATTATCTATGTATAATTAGGAGGAAACAAACCAATGGCAAAACAAAAATTTGACAGAACCAAGCCCCACGTCAATATCGGTACTATCGGACACGTCGACCACGGTAAAACCACTTTGACGGCTGCTATTACAATGGTGCTTAATATGAAAGGCGAAGCGACAGTTATGAAATACGACGAAATAGATAAAGCGCCCGAAGAAAAAGCAAGAGGTATCACGATCAATACAGCTCACGTTGAATATCAAACGGAAAAACGCCACTACGCACACGTTGACTGCCCGGGACACGCAGACTATGTTAAAAACATGATCACAGGCGCGGCTCAAATGGACGGCGCAATCCTCGTTGTTTCCGCAGCAGACGGTCCTATGCCTCAAACCCGCGAGCACATTTTGTTGGCTCGTCAGGTAGGCGTACCTTATATAGTTGTATTTATGAACAAAACCGACTTAGTTGACGACCCGGAACTGCTCGAATTGGTTGAAATGGAAGTTAGAGAATTGCTCAGCAAATACGAATTCCCCGGCGACGATATTCCTATTATTAAAGGTTCAGCAAAAGTTGCTATGGACGCTGTTTTGGCTGGCAACAACAACCCCGATGATCCTATTTTCAAATGCATTTGGGATCTTATGGACGCTGTTGACTCATATATTCCCACACCGGAAAGAGCTACAGACAAACCGTTCCTTATGCCCGTAGAAGACGTTTTCACTATCACAGGTCGTGGCACAGTTGCTACAGGCAGAGTAGAACGTGGCGAAATTAAAATGGGCGATACAGTAGAAATCGTTGGTCTTAAAGACGAAATTACAACCACCGTTGTTACAGGCGTAGAAATGTTCAGAAAACTTCTTGACAGCGCTGTCGCAGGCGACAACGTAGGTTTGTTGCTTCGTGGTATCGCACGTGCCGACGTAGAACGCGGACAAGTTATTTCTAAGCCCAAGAGCATTCACCCTCACAAAAACTTTGAAGGTCAAGTTTACGTATTGACTAAAGAAGAAGGCGGACGTCACAGCCCGTTCTTTAACGGATATCGTCCTCAGTTCTATTTCAGAACAACAGACGTTACAGGTTCTATCGAACTTGCTAAGGGCATCGAAATGGTTATGCCTGGTGACCACACCACAATCAGCGTAAAACTTATCACACCGATCGCTATCGAAGAAGGTCTCCGTTTCGCTATCCGTGAAGGCGGCAGAACAGTCGGTTCCGGCGTTGTATCCAAGATTTTGGCTGACTAATTAGTAATTTTAAAAATTAAATATAAAGGGCATCAAAAACGGTGCCCTTTATTATTTCTCTTTATAGGATGCTTTTGTAAAAATCATTGTTTATTAATCCGTATAGCAGTAATCAAAGGATTTTCTACAAAATAGCCGAAAACATTGAAGAGAAAAATTATGCTGAATCGTGAAAAAAGAAAAGTCAAAAAGTAAAAACCTCGCTATTTTCTTGACAACTGGCGTCTGCTATGTTATCATAATCAAGCACTTCTTGGCGGGGGGTGTAAATTTTTGCGTAAATTTTTTTGGAGAAAATAAAAATGGCTAACAAAAAAGGCAACAGACTCAAAGTTACTCTTGCTTGCACAGAATGCAAAAACCGTAACTACGACAATATGAAAAACACTAAAAACACCACCGAAAAGCTCGAATTGAACAAATATTGTCCGACTTGCAAAAAACATACCGTTCATAAAGAAGCGAAATAGGAGAAACGAAAATGGCTGAAGTTGTAAAGACCCGTAAAAAATCAAAACTCGCCGAACATCTTTCAAAAAGCTGGTCAGAGCTTAAAAAAGTTTCGTGGCCGACGTTTTCGACCGTTGTAAAAAATACCAGCGTTGTTTTGGCAGTAGTTTTATTCTTTTTAGTGGTAATCGGAGCCAGCGACGCGCTCTTTGGATGGCTGTTGAAGCTCATTAAGGGTTAGTCGGCGGTAAAAGGATAAAATGCCGAATAATAATGAAGCTAAATGGTATGTACTTCATACCTATGCGGGCTACGAAAATATCGTAAAGGCGAACCTCGAGCAGATGGTTGAGAACAACAATCTGCAAGACGCCATTTTTGATATAAAAATACCCACCGAACAAGTTATTGAAGAAAAAAACGGCAAAAAACGCGCCGTCGAAGTTAAATCAATGCCTTGTTACGTGTTTGTAAAGCTTATTTATTCATCTCAGATATGGTATCTATTGACCAATACGAGAGGCGTAACGGGTTTTGTCGGTCCTCAGGGAAAAGCGTGGCCGCTGGACGAAGACGAAGTCCGCAGACACAAACTTGAAGACTTCAAAATCGATTTCGCGCTTGACGTTGGCGAAAACGTAAAAATCATCGACGGTTCTTTTGTCGGTATGATCGGCGCAATCAAATACGTTGACCAAGCCAGACAAAAAGTCGGTATTATATTAAATATGTTTGGACGCGAAACACCCGTTGAAATGGATTTTGACCAAGTAGAAGCATTACAAAAATAAAACAGACAATAATTTTGTTTTTAATATTTTCGTTTGACGTTTGATTGACGGTAGCTATTGAAAAGCAAATTTCAATTAACAAAAATATTTTCAAAAAACAAAGTTAATAATAAATTAAGACACAAATTTTAGCCGAAAAAAATTGGCTATGCAGTGGAAGGGCATTTGCCCGTTTACCACAAAGGAGATAAAATGGCAAAAAAAGTAACAGGAGTAGTAAAGCTCCAACTTAACGCCGGTAAAGCGACACCGGCACCCCCGGTTGGTTCCGCATTAGGTCCTACCGGTATCAATATTCCTATGTTTGTTAAGGAATTTAACGCGAAAACGCAAGACAAAATGGGTTTGATTATTCCCGTAATCATTACGATTTATCAAGACCGTTCTTTCACATTCGTGTTGAAAACCCCGCCGGCATCCGTGCTTATCAAAAAAGCGTGCGGAATTGAAAGCGCCAGCAGCGTTCCAAACCGCGACAAAGTAGCGAAAATCACCAAAGCTCAAATCGAAGAAATCGCAAAACTCAAAATGGTTGACCTTAACGCGGCTAACCTTGAAACAGCTTGTTCAATGATAGCAGGCACGGCGCGCAGTATGGGCGTCGTCGTCGAAGGTTAAGGAGGAACGTCAAATGAAAGGAAAAAGATTTACACAAGCTCTTGAAAAGTTTGACAAAAGCAAAGCTTACGAAGTAGACGAAGCTATCCAACTCGCTCTCGATACAGCAACGGCAAAATTTGATGAAACACTCGAACTTCACGTTAGACTTGGCGTTGACCCCAGACACGCAGACCAACAAGTTCGCGGCACGGTAGTATTACCGAACGGAACAGGTAAAAAAGTCCGCGTTTTGGTTATCGCAAAGGGCGCAAAAGCGGACGAAGCTCAAGCAGCGGGCGCTGATTACGTAGGAGCGGAAGAAATCGTTCAAAAAATTCAAAAAGACAACTGGTTTGAATTTGACGTGTGTATTACAACCCCCGATATGATGGGCGTTGTCGGACGTATAGGTAAAATATTAGGTCCTAAAGGACTTATGCCCAACCCCAAGAGCGGCACTGTCACAATGGACGTAACCAAAGCTATTAACGAAGTTAAAGCAGGTAAGGTTGAATACCGTGTTGACAAAACAGCTATCTGTCACGTTATTTTCGGCAAAAAAAGCTTTGGTAAAGAAAAACTTTACGAAAATCTGCAGGCTATTATGGAAGCAATCATCAAAGCTAAGCCGGCAAGCGCAAAGGGAACATATCTTAAGAGCGTCGTTATCGCTTCTACTATGGGACCCGGCGTAAAAGTAGTTTATAGAGCTTAATTAACAATAATTTAACTGAATAAAAAGTTCTGGTATTCTAAGACAGCAAGTAAAAAAATAAATCTTGCCGAGATACATTGACAAAATTAAAGGATATTCCTTTTTGCCCTTGTATTTACGGTAATACAAGGGCTTTTTAATACAAAATATTAAAAGGAGGAACAAAATTTGAGCGAACAAGAAAAGATGTCCGTAAGCAAATCAGCTAAAAGAGAAGTCGTAGACGAAATCAAAAATACGATTTCACAGTCTCAGTCTTTCGTTTTGATAGACTATAAAGGTTTGACAGTTGCTCAGGACACCGAATTTAGAAAAACTTTCCGTGAAGCAGGCGTTAAATATCAAGTACTTAAAAACACTTTGGTAAGAATCGCGTTAAACGAACTTGGATACAACGAGTTTGACGAAGCTTTAAACGGACCCACAGCCGTAGCTTTTGGTATGACAGACGCGCTTGCTCCCGCAAAAGTAGCGGACGAGAGCATAACAAAATACAAGGCTATGCAAATAAAATGCGGTATGATGGACAAAAAGTTTATCGACAAAGTTACAGTCGAACAACTTGCTAAAGTTCCCGCTAAGCCCGTTTTACTTTCTATGTTGCTTTCGGTCTTGACCGCGCCTGTAAGAGGTATGGCGGTAGCGTTGAACCGTTTGGCGGAAAAGAAAGGCGAACAAGCGTAATTAATCGGTCGGCGAAATATTAGACGCCGCAAAACATTTTTTTAAAATATATTAGGAGAAAAATAATGGAAATCGCAAAATTTATTGAAGAAATTAAAAATATGACCGTTCTTGAATTGAACGAGTTAGTAAAAGCAATCGAAACGGAATTCGGCGTTTCTGCCGCTGCTCCCGTTGCAGTTGCGGCTGGTCCCGCAGCAGCAGCTCCCGCTGAAGAAAAAACAGAATTTGACGTTGTTTTGAAAGCAGTTGGACCTAAGAAAATCGAAGTTATCAAAGCTGTCCGCGAACTCACAGGTCTTGGTCTTGTTGAAGCTAAAAACCTTGTTGAAGGCGCACCCAGCACAGTTAAAGAAGCACAACCCAAAGAAGAAGCTGAGAAAATGGTTGCAAAACTTAAAGAAGCTGGCGCTGAAGCTGAACTTAAATAATTTTAATTTTAAAAATAAAAAAGACGGTAATTTACCGTCTTTTTTGTTATCATTTTTTACAAATTTTTTTGATTTTTGATTTTGAATTTTACCGTTAAATTACCTCGCATTTAATTTTTTTAATATTCTTAAATTAATCGTTAATTGAGCGATTTTCCGCTATTCTTTATTTATTTCGCAAAAATTCTGTCTCAGAACGCACAAACGTTACATTAACAATTGCTCATATGATTTGATTTTCGTTTCTAGGGTAAAAT
>JAQUSX010000110.1 GCA_028710055.1 Clostridia bacterium
ACCGATACGGGACTGCTGCCCAACCGCAATATCGTTTTTTGGAGTTATACCGATATTAATGATAACAGACTGCGTTACACCAATAACGGCGTTGAAATATCAGCCGACAAAAACCTTAACCCGCTCAAAGTCGGCGCGTATAATAAAAGCGGGAAAATTTTTTACGCAGACCGCAATATTATTTTTACAAAAAGTTTTGAAGCGGAACATACGGAAAAATACCCCGACTTTGGCTGCAATGTCGAGTGCTACACCGACGGAGCGATTATTGAAATGGAAACGCTTTCGCCGAAAACAGTCATAAAACCGAATGAAACCGCCGTTTTTCAAGAAATCTGGCATTTTGAGAAAAAATGACCTTTTTCTCGTAAAAAACGGCAAGAATAAGCCTTATTAAAAGCCAGTTAAATAATTTAAAATAATATCAACTTACTGCCGCAAAAAACAGATACTAATTTTTACAACATAAAGGACACAATATGAATTACACCGAGCTTTACGCAAATATCAATCAAGAACAGACAAAGAAAAGGTATGACGGATTACTGGACGCATTTGTCAGCCGTTACAACGCTTTACCCGCCGCTTTTTTCAGTTCGCCCGCGCGATGTGAAATCGTGGGCAATCACACCGACCACAACAACGGCAGAGTGCTGGTTGGAGCCATCAACCGCGACATCATCGCGTGTGCCGCGCCAAACGGCACGACAACGGTAAATATTTTTACAAAAAATTACGGCGTAATAACTGCAGATATAACCAAAACCGAATATGACGCTAGCGAGCAAGGCACTTCGCTTTCCATTGCTAAAGGTATGCTCGCTTTTTTCAAAGCGGACGGATATAAAATCGGCGGTTTTGACGCGTTTATCGACAGCAACATTATTTCGGGCGTGGGTATGAGTTCGTCAGCTGCTTTTGAAATGCTTGTTTGCGTGATATTAAACGACTTTTTCAACGGTGGCAAACTTGGAACTATGCAACGGGCGAAAATCTGCCAAAGGGTGGAAAACGAATATTTCGGCAAGCCTTGCGGGCTGTTGGATCAATGCGGCATCGCATACGGCGGAGTAACGTATATAGATTTTGTCAATCCCCTTTGCCCGTACGTCGAAACGGTCTCCCCTATAAAACTGAACGAAAAAATGCTGCTGATTAATACGGGCGGCGACCACAGCGGCCTAACGGAAGAATACGCTTCAATAAAAAACGATATGCAAAAGGTTGCCGCTAGTTTTGGCAAAAAAAGTTTGGGCGAAGTTAAGGAAGAAGATTTTTATAAACGAAAAGAAGAAGATACTATCGAATATAAACGCGCGTTGCATTTTTTTGAAGAAAACCGCAGGGTAAAAAGCACGTTAAATTTTGTTAAGCAAAACGATGCGGAAATGTTTTTGATTTGCGTGGCAAACAGCGGTCACAGCAGCAGATACAATCTTCGTAATTGCGTAAAATCCAGCGAAACTTCTTCACCGATAACCGACGCGCTAGACGACCTTAAAAAAATCGACCCTACTTGCGTCGCGCGCGTACACGGCGGCGGTTTTCGCGGTACGGTACTCGCTTTTGTAAAAAACGACAATAAAATTATGGACAAAATTAACGAACGCTTTGGCGCGGAAAACGTTATGGAAATAGAATTTAGAAATTACGGTACGGTAGCCGTAAGACCAAACGAAATTTTTGGAGAACAACAATGAAAAAAACTAATTCTTTGATTACCGCAAACGATAATTTTTTTAAAATCGACACCCCCAACACGACTTATTTGTTTTCGGTAATGCCCGACGGGCATTTGACTCAGCATTATTACGGCAAAAAAATTAAAAACTCCTTATCTATCGACGCAGTAACGGAAAAAATCGGAACGGGACTCGGCACAACCGTCTTTTATTCCGACAAAACCGCTCCGCTGTCGCTTGATAATTTGGCGCAAGAAATTTCCACCGCGGGAAAAGGCGATTTTCGCGAGCCATACCTTATGCTCCGCGATCCGAGCGGTTCTTTCGTAAACGATTTTTTATTTGAAAGCTACGAAATTACCGACGACTTTTACCCTAGCGAATTACCCTCGGCTCACTCAAAAGCGTCAACCTTGATAATAACCACGGTCGACAGAGCCGCAAAACTAAGGTTAAAACTTTATTATTCCGTATTCCGCGATTCCGACGTTATCGTCAAAAGCTCGGCGTTAACAAATGACGGCGATGACGAAATCACCATAGAAAAAATCGCCAGCAGTCAGCTTGATTTGCCCGAATGCGATTACTCCGTTATTTCTTTTGACGGCGCGTGGGCAAAAGAACGGTACAAAAATGAGCGTAAGCTTTCGACAGGGATTTTTACTATCGACAGTAAAGTGGGATATTCCTCTAATACTCATAACCCCTACGTTATTTTAAAAAAACAAAATGCTTCGTTTGATTACGGCGACTGTATCGGATTTAACCTCGTTTATACGGGCAATCACGCCGAGACTTTTGAAGTCTCTGTTCATGAAAAAACCAGAATTATCAACGGTATAAATCCTTTCGGTTTTTCGTGGAAACTATCGCCTGGCGAAACTTTCTTTACCCCCGAAGCGACTTTGTGTTACAGCGCGGACGGACTTAACGGACTTACGAACGCTTACCACGATTTTGTTAACAATCATATCGTCCGCGGAGCTTGGGCAAAAAAAGAACGCCCAGTTTTGGTCAACAACTGGGAAGCTACAGGATTTAATTTCACCGAAGAAAAACTGCTTCATATCGCGTTAGCGGGCAAACAAGTAGGCGCGGAACTGTTTGTATTGGACGATGGCTGGTTTGGTAACCGCACCAACGACAGCCGCGGACTTGGCGACTGGACGGTAAATAAGGAAAGATTCCCTAACGACCTTAGCGGATTTGCCAATAAAATCAACGAATTTGGAATGGATTTCGGTATTTGGGTAGAACCTGAAATGATTAATCCCGATAGCGATCTATATCGCGCGCATCCCGAATGGGCTGTCACGCATCCAAAATACGAACCGTCTATGGGCAGAAATCAACTGCTTCTCGATTTAACGAATGTCGACGTTCAAAATTATATCGTGGACAGTATGACCGACGTTTTTTCCGGCGCGAATATCGCTTATGTCAAATGGGATTTTAACCGCCCTATGAGCGACTTTTATTCCCCCACGCTAGGCGACAGACAAGGCGAATTTTTCCACCGTTATATGCTTGGTCTATATTCGGTTTTAGCCAGACTGATAAAGAAATTTCCGAATATATTGTTCGAGTCTTGCGCTTCGGGCGGCAACAGAGTCGATTTGGGACTACTATGCTATATGCCGCAGTTTTGGTGCAGCGACAATACCGATAGTTACGACAGAGCCTTAATCCAAGCGGGTACGCTTTACGGCTACCCGATGAGCTGTATGGGAGCGCACGTTTCGGGCGTGCCGAACGCTCAAACTTTGCGTACAAGCACAATCGACAACCGTTTTAATACCGCTTGCGTGGGATTACTCGGCTACGAACTTGACCTAACCAAGCTCAACGCGCACGAGCTTGACATTGTAAAAAAACAAATAGATTTTTATAAAACGTACCGCAAAACTTTGCAGTACGGCGAATACCGCGTGACAAAAGATATTTTCATCGATAAAACGGGTGTGGTATGCGTTACGGATAAAAACAAAACTCAAGCCGTCGCGGTTTTAACTAACAACATCGCTCCCACAAGTCCGCCGAGCGATATCTTAAAATTCAGCGGACTTAATTCAGACATCCTTTATTCGGTCAAAACCCGCCCGCAATTTATACCGGCCAAAAATTTTGGCGACCTTATATTTGTCGCAATGCCGCAAATGGCGGGTAATCCCGAATTTGTCAAAATGGTCGAAAACGGTATGATG
>JAQUSX010000111.1 GCA_028710055.1 Clostridia bacterium
CCGACGTAAGACTGTTGCTGTCTCTATCTATGTGAGCGGGTATCGCTATACCGCCGCGGGCTTTAATTTCCGCTATCAGTTCGTACAAATCGTATTTTGTCGCAACGCTGAGTAAATATTCTCTCCGTCCTGTTTCGCGGTCGTTTTCATCCAAAATAATCTGCGGATTGTAAAATTTTTCATTCAATTCGTATTTTGGCAAAGACTCGTAAATTTCTTTTGAAAACTCTTCCGCTGAATCGAAACTTTTAAATAAACCCAAAACGTGTATTTCTTCTGCCGTCGTTATTTCCATCGCGGGTACTACCAAAATTCCGTTTTTCTCGGCTATTTTTGCCGCCGCCCGTGAGTTTTCCGCCGCGTTGTGGTCTGCGATTGCGATTATGCCGTTATTCAATAGTTTGCTCATATTTACAATGTTGTTCACGGTATTTTCTTTAGAACAACACGCGCTAAGCGTGGAGTGTATATGCAAATCTATTTTTACCTTCATTCGTTCACCGATTCAACAATTTTTTTTGCTAATTCAAAAGCGGAAAGGTCGGTGCCTAATAGATAAATATTTATGCTTTCCATTTTTTCACGTAACGACTCGTCGGGTTGTACTTCTTCGCACAGTATCACGCAGCCGCATTCGACAAGTCTGGCAACCGCCGCGACGTTTACGTTACTCATAATGGTAAGCCAGCCGCAATTCGTTTCGGCTTTTCCCATAACTCGGCTAAGTAAATCGCCTATATAAAATTTTTCGATTTCCTTATCTAAGCCGCTGTTAAAAACGGCGAGATTAAGTTTTTCAATCAGTTTTGTTATTTTCATCGAAATATCTATTGACCAAACACATACTTTCCGTCGCCTTGCCTTGTACTATGTCTTCCGCCAAAGCTCTGCACGTCGGTGAGCCGCATATACCGCAGTCTTTACGGGGAAGTTTTTTCAAAATTTTTTCCACATCCGCCATTTTTTGCAAAGCTACGGGGAGTTTTTTGTCCAGCGTATAAAGGTCGGTAGTCTGCCATTTCCAAGGGATTTTATAGTAACTTATCGGTTTATCTATTTTGTCGGTGGTATTAGTCTTATTTTGCAAAACCGTACGTCTTAATGAGTGAATTTTGCTTTTTGCGACAAAAGTATTGACGACGTTAAACACTCCGCCGACGCAGCCGCCGGGACAAGCGTGCAATTCCACAAAATCTATATCGGAAAGTTTTCCGTCTTCTAGTTCTCTCAAAATCGACACGACGTTGTCTATTCCGTCCGCCGCAAGCTGGCGAATATTCGGCAGGTTTGACGCTTCACCTCCGCTTGTGCTCCAAGCGATTCCCATTTGTGACGCTTTTATTTCGTCCTTAATCACGACGTCTTTAATGTCTACGAGATTAAGTTTTTTTACCACTTCCGAAACGGCTATCGCGCCGTTAAGGTCGCCCGTTTGCGAGTAAGAACCCGATTTTATCGCTCTTACTTTCGCGGGGCAAGGCGATAGGTAAAACACGCCGATGTCTTTGTCTTTTAGTCCCGTAAGTTTTTTAACTTCGTCTCTCGCCATTTTTGCCGATAATAGTAGCGGCGGAAGATCGTCTATAAGATTGTCCCTTAGGCATTGATATTTTGTTAAGATCAACTCTACACATGCGGGGCAAACCGTGGATATAACAGGCGTTTTGACATCGCCAATTATAAACATTTCGCGCTTTAATAGCGAAAGCATATCCGCCGCTCTGGCAACCTCGAAAACGTAATCAAATCCGATATTATGCAGTGAATTAAGCACGAGTTCGGGTTCGTTAATGTGAGGAAATTGAGCGTAAAACACGGACGGCATCAATGCGACTTTGTATTTATAGCCGTTTAAAATGTCAAAGGTATCAAAACGTGTCGTAATGGCGTGACTTGGACAAGCGCGCACGCAATTACCGCAACTAATGCATCTGTCGTAATTGACATACGCTTTGCCGTCGCGGACTCTTATCGCTTGCGTAGGGCATTTTCTCATACAATGAGTGCAGCCCAAACACCTGCTTTGATCAAAAACTATCGATCTGAATTTGTCAGCCATATTTTCCTTATATTTTAAACTTCATCGTTATAGTAGTGCCTTCGCCTACCGTGGTGTCGATTGTCATATCATCGCTGTATTTTTTCATGTTAGGCAATCCCATTCCCGCGCCGAAACCGAGTTCTCTTATTTCGGTCGTGGCTGTGGAATATCCTTCTTTCATAGCAAGCTCGACGTTTTCTATGCCTTTACCCGTATCAGCCAAAACGACTGTGATAAGATTGGGCTGAACGGTTACGGTCGCAACGCCGCCGTTAGCGTGAATAACCATATTGATTTCGCCTTCGTACATGGCGATAATTACCTTGCGGATAATATCGTTATTTACGCCTATTTGTTTTAGACGAGATTTTGTTTGCTGCGAAGCGTGACCTGCTAACTCAAAATTGTTGCCTTCAACGTCAAATCGCCACACTATTTCGGTCATCAGTCGCCGCCCCTTAGTCCGCGTGAGAAAAGTTTTCCGCAAGCTTCAAACATTGTGTTTTTTGTCGCCATAATGACGATGTTGTTTTCGCTGGCTATTTCTATTACTTTCTCATCAGGTATTTTGCCTCTGACAAAACAAATACATTTCATGTCCATCATAAGAGCAGTGCGAACAACTTGCGGATTAATTAGTCCCGTAACCAAAACCGACTGGTTCTTTACGTGAGCCAATACGTCCGACATCATATCACTGCCACACGCGGAAATGACTTCGGTGTCAAGCAGTTCTTGCCCTGAAATAATTTGGGCCTGGGTAATATTTGCGACTTCTCTTAGCGTCATAATTGGTTTTCCTTATTTGCTTTTATATTTATTAACGATATTTTCAACTTCTTTTACGGTAAGTTTACCGTAAACTTCTTCATTTACAGTCAAAACGGGGGCAAGACCGCAGCAGCCTACGCATCTCATAGGATTTACGGAGAATTTTCCGTCAGCTGTACATTCGCCTTCGCCTATACCGAGAAGCTCTTTGATTTTTTCATTAACTTCTTTTGATCCGTTAACGTAGCACGCTGTGCCAAGACACATGCTGAAATTGTATTTTCCCTTAGGATAAAGAGAAAATTGAGAATAAAACGTGCCGATGCTAAAAAGCTCTTCCGTGGATTTGTCCAAAGCAATTGAAACGCGTTGAAGAACTTTTTCTGGCAAATATCCGTAAATATTTTGAACTTCTTCCAAAACAGCTACCGCCGCGTCGTTTTGTCCCGCGTGAGCGGCAAGCACTTTGTCCATCGCCTTTCTTTGTTCGTCGGTTTCAACGAATTTGATTTGATTGATTTTGTAGCTCATTATGTCCCCCTATTTTTGAAAAAATATGTAAAATTTTTTTTAGTAAATTAATATGCCTATGGCATTATTTCGCCATAGGCTAGTTTATCACATAAGGTATTTAAAGTCAACTTACTGGCAAGCTATTTAAGTACAAAAACGCACATTTTTTGCTACAAAAACTTCCAAATTTTTTCGCCCAAAAATTCGCTCGGAGCGATTTCCATAGCCGTATACGCGCCGTAAGCTTTTTTTGCCGATAATGACGTTATCGCGGCTGCGTATTCCACCATAATCTTAGCTGTAAGCATACAATTATCTTCCATTTTCAGCTTATATTCGCTTTTTGCGCCGTCGCCAAAGCATATTATTTCACCGCTGTGTCGGGTATCGTTTTTCAGCTCGTTAATATCTTTAATAGTCACGAAATTTATTTGAGTTTCATAACCCAAAAAATAACCTTTCATAGACAAAATCTCGTCGCTGATTCTGCGCCTGTCCTTTTCTTCCGCG
>JAQUSX010000112.1 GCA_028710055.1 Clostridia bacterium
CTTCAACACAATGAGTTCTGACTAGAATACTGCACCACCTATATTCTATGCCGATTATAGCATATTGTTAAAAAAAATGCAAATGTCTAGTGAGCCAATTTACTGTGAATGTTTTCCAAAGCCGACGCAAAAAATTCAGTATCATATTTAAGCATAGATAGGCTTGTTAAGGCGTTAGTATAAGCGTTATGGGCTAAAGTGATTGCCTTTTTCGTGTTTTGACTTACCCAGCCATCGTTATCTGACAGGTCGTCCGCTATCTGAAACAATATGCCGTAATTTTCCGCAAAATTTTCCAGTAAGCCGATTTGAGCGTTATCTATATCAAAATAAATTGCGGGAGCGACCACGCACGCCATAAACATATTTGCGGTCTTATGTTTTATCATATTAAGATACTGTTTTTCGTTTAAATTGTTTCCATTAATATCAAGGCATTGACCGTATATCATACCGTTCGCGCCGCTCATTTTTGCTATGTAGTTAATTGCTTTAAAATAATTTTCGCTCGGGTTTTCGGCGTCCGTCAATACTTCAAAAGCAAGATTTTGCAATGCGTCTCCAGCGAGTATTGCTGTAGCTTCGCCGAAAGCAATGTGGCAGCTGGGTTTTCCGCGCCTAATATCGTCGTCGTCCATAGCGGGAAGGTCGTCATGTATAAGCGAATAAGTGTGCAAAAATTCTATCGCGGCGGCAATCCTTTTTACTTTATCATCGACGGATTTTATCATATCTGCGCAGGTTAAGGCAAACGTCGGGCGCAAGCGTTTTCCGCCGCTGCCTAATGCGTACTTAGCCGCGACTAATGCCGTATTAGTTTCGTCGAATTTTGGAAAATATTGTTCGATTATTTTTTCTACGTCGTACATTTTTATTTACCTATTTGGTCGAGTTTTTCCTTTATAACGGTAAGTTTGCCTTTGTATTCTTCCAGCGAGTCAAAGCATTGTTTTGCCAAAGTCACACCCTCATCAAAAAGTTCGAGACTTTTTTCAATAGTTACGTCCTGATTTTCCATTTGCGCTACTATTTCATTCAATTTTTTCAAAAGTTGTTCGATATTCATTTTTTCACCTTAATATCCGTGATTTTCGCTTGCGCCGTACCGTCTTGCAAAATAAATTCTATATCTTCTCCCTTATTAAGCTCAGCGACTCTTTTTACCGTTTCGCCGTTTTTCGTTATCTGGGTGAAACCTTTCGCCAGCATTTTTGACGGATTTGCCGCGTCAAGGGATTTTGAAAGAGTAATAATCTGTTTTTCAACGCCGTAGAGAGTATTACTTGCCGCGGCGTACATAGATGAAACCGAGTAAGCGGCATTTTGATATTTTTTATCTAATTTGTCTTTCGCTAAATACGCAATTCGGTTCAACGTCGTAAGCGCGATTTTTTTTGCGTCTATAACGTTAGAAGTAAGTATTTCCGCGGCTTCCGTGGGCGTTGCCGCTCTTCTATCAGCCGCAAAGTCCGCGAAAGTAAAGTCCGTGTCGTGTCCTACTGCGGAAACTAACGGAATAACACAACGGTTTATGGCTCTGACCACCGCTTCGGTGTTAAACGCCGACAAGTCTTCGTTACTTCCTCCGCCTCGCGCGACAATGACTGCGTCAACGTTATTTTTAAATGAAAAATAATCTATTCCGCTCGCTATTTCGTTTTCCGCCCCAGTTCCTTGAACTTTTACGGGATAAAGCATAATATCGACGGCAGGATTTCTACGCAGCGTTACGGCTGCAATGTCGTGTATCACGGCTCCGTTTTCCGACGTTACAACGCCTAAAGTTTTGCAATCGGCAGGAACAGTTTTTTTAATTTCCGTTGAAAAACAACCTTCTTTTTCCAGTTTCGATTTGAGTTCGAGTAATTTTTTGTATTGCAGACCGAGATTGTTTTCGGGTGTAATTTTTTTGACATTAAAAGATAGTTTGCCGTATTTTGTTAGATACGAAACCGTACCCTCAATAACGACAGACATACCGTTATTAAACCCCTTTCCCGTCAGCGACGTAAAAGCGAAACAATCCATTTGGGAAAATTCGTCTTTAAGACAAAAGTACAAGGAATCGTAACTTTCCTTGTAATTAGAAATTTCTCCCTTTACGCTGATGTTACCCAGCATTGGCTCGCTGTCGATAACCGCTTTGAGAAAATTATTAAATTGCGTTACGCTGATAATCATTTTTTAGGTCTTGGTCTCGATTTCCTGTTTTATAAATTGCGCCAAAAGCCCGTTGACGTAAGACAAGCTCTTTTTTGTGGAAAACTTTTTAGCAATCTCCACCGCTTCGTTTACGCATACCGCGGGCGGCGTATCCATGTAAAGCATTTCGTGCATCGCCGATACTATTATCGCAAGGTCAACCTTGAAAATTCTGTCGAGTTTGTAACCTTTTGAGTATTTTGTAACTTTTTCTTTGTATTCGTCCAGGTTGTCTATCGCGCCGTTATACAGCTTTGAAATAAAAGCTTTGTCGTCATCGGTTAATATACTCGCTTCAAATAAATCTAACGACAAGTCGTTCCGCTCGCCTTTAAAAAAATATTCATAAACCAGACAAAATGCAATTTCCCTCGCGTACTTTCTCATAATTTCCTTTAAATTTATATTAACCCTTTGACAAAAAGCCAAAGGGTTTTTGCGTTAGTTATTGTTCGTCAAACTCCACGTCGATAACGTGAACGTTTACGTCTTTGACCACAAATTCGGTCATCGTTTCCAATGTGTTTTTAATAGCTCCCTGTACCTTGCTCGCGATATCGGAAACGTTTACGTTGTAAAGAAGTTTGATATAAACGTCTATATAGAGCGAATCACCGATATGGTCGATTTTGATATAGTTATTAGTTTGCTTTTTGCCCGCTTTCGTGCGTTTGTCGTATTTTACCACGCCGTCAATTTCGGCAATAGCGCAATCAACCACGCCTCTAACTATTTCGGTGCTATAAACAACTTTACCCGTTCCGTCGTATTTCGATACTATCTTCATAAGACATCTCCAAATGTTTTATATGAAGTTAGTATACCATAACTACCGCAAAAAAACAATAATTTAGTCTACTGTTATATCGCCAATATTTTTATGTAGTCAGGCGTAGTTTCGATTTCGCTTATTATAACATTGTATATTTTCGCCGTATCTTCTTTTGTCAATTCGTCAGCGGAAACGATTACGTTGATGTTTTGACTGCTCGTGCCGATAGAAACGACAGCGTCGGTAAATCCTTGCGCTTTGAGCATTGTTTCAAGCAAAAGTTCCAGTTCCGTAGTTTCGATAAGTTTGAGTTTTTGAGCCATAGCCTCTTCTCTGGCTTGAGCGTACTCTTCCGTGGTTGTAGCCAGGATTTCATCCAGCAGCTCTATTTCGTAATTCCTGGTGTTCTGTCTGTCAGTACGGTAAGTGCTGAAAAAGTTACCCGTAACCACAGCGCCGCCTTCGTCGGTAACATCTGTGTTGCTGTTATTGATCAACCAAATATTAACAAAAGCGGCAATCGCTAATACGGCAACCATTGCCACGAGCAGAACGATTTTTTTCTTTTTTGACATTTAAAATATCCTCCAATTATTTTTTATATCCAAATACTTCGATTTGACTTCCGTCAATACCAAGTAGTGTAACCAATGCTTTTATTATTTTGTATTTTACTTCCGTTTTGTCGCCGCCTTCCGCAACCACGACGACGCCTTTAATGGCTGGGTATAATTCTCTCAGCACTATCGGCTCGCCCTTGTAGCTGACTATTTCGCTCGTGCTGGTGGTGCTGCCAGAGTTTGTTTCGGTCTTGGTTTCATATAGGTATTCGTTCACAAGTCCGCTGT
>JAQUSX010000113.1 GCA_028710055.1 Clostridia bacterium
CTTGCAAACAACTGTTTGCAACAGCTCATAGCAACTTCCGCTCTTAACGGTCAAGGTGTAATGGTATACGCGGGCAACCAAATTCCGCCAGTAGCTTTAAGAGAAGGTATGGAGTATACGATTAATGATTTTGATATAAAAATCGAAGCTCTTACCATAACCGTAGCGGAAAAAACCCATGTTAATATCGTCGTCAGCTTTGATTTGACAAAACTTACGCAAGATCCGCAAGTTCAGTCTGTTTTAGCGACCATTGAAAACACAGGCATTATCAAACTGCCCAATCCGTTAAAAATTATCGTTGCGGCTAATATCGAAGTTATTTATGACGCTGCTAGTGAAAGTATTTCTTTCGGTACGGATAGCTCTATACTTTTGCAAAACAATCAGCTTTTGACAGACTCTCTTTTCGCTTTGCTTAACGAACAAGCTGAAAGTATCAGAAGTATGGCGGTCAATCAAGTCGGCGAAATATTCTGCCGCATAGTCAATAATCTTGGCAAAGTAAAGAGTATTGAAAATGGCAAAATCGTTTTTGAAACCTTTACATTAAGCGACATTGGCTAAAATTAAGATTTTTACATGAAAAAAAGACCGCAAACAGCGGTCTTTTTTGTTGCTTAGATTTTAATAAAACTCTTAAATTTTTTCCATTATTTTTTGTATCACGTCTTTTTTCAATACCGTATTATGTCCCGAAACGCACGTGTCAAAATCTAATTTCTCGTAAATTTTCAAGGTTTCAAGAAACGTTGATTTTTCGCAGTATAGTTTTGGTATGATTTCTTCTTCGTTATCGCCGATATTATCGCCAGCGAATAATATTTTGTCTATCTCATCGATTACGCTGATACTATCGATTGTATGCCCGGGAGAATAAAACAGTTTGATTTTATCTTCTTCAAAATACAGCTCGCTGTCAAAAGTAATATCGGGCAAAACCTTTTCAACGTTTCCGTTAACGTATTGTCTGTTATCGCTTAGCATTGCATCCCAGTTTTCCAAAATCAATTTTCTGCATAAACGATGGGCGATAATAGGGTATTTTTTAGTATTTCCCCAAATATGGTCTCCGTGAAAATGAGTGTTAATAATTATCGTTTTTTTTCTGTTGTCTATGAATTTTTTAATAAAATCAAAATCTTCAGAACCCAAACCCGTATCGATTATAAAATTACGCTTTTCGCCTTTAATTAGATACGCGTTTAAATCCCAGTCGTCGATTTTTTGCGAAAACATCAAACAGCGTGTTTTTATTTGCTTTACTTCCATTTTTTACCTTAATTTTTAAATAGTTATTTTGTCATTAACGTAGGACGCTATTTCGCTTATCGGCAGTCTTATTTGTTCCATACTGTCGCGGTCGCGCAAGGTTACCGAGTCGTTTTCCAGCGTTTCAAAATCTATCGTTACGCAATAAGGCGTGCCGATTTCGTCTTGACGGCGGTAGCGTTTGCCGATACTGCCCGCGTCGTCGTAAGAGCAGGCAAAATGTTTAACAAGACTGCGGTATATATCTCTGCCTTTATCAGACATATTTTTTTGCAAGGGCAGCACAGCGACTTTGTAAGCGGCGACGGCAGGGTGAATATGCAATACCACGCGGGTTTCGTTTTCAAGCTGTTCTTCGTCGTAAGCCTCGCACATTAGTGCGAGCATAAGTCTATCCGCGCCGATACTGTACTCGATAACGTAAGGAATAAATTTTTCGTTTGTCATAGGGTCGAGATAAAGCATAGATTTGCCCGAAAACTCCTGGTGACGGGCTAGGTCGTAATCCGTGCGGTTGTGTATGCCGTTAAGCTCCGACCAGCCGAAAGGGTAAAGATATTGTATATCGCAAGCGGATTTCGCGTAATGAGCCAGCTTCTCGTGGTCGTGGAAACGCAGGTGCTCGGGATTTATGCCTATCGCTGTCAAAAAGTCGTGAGCTTTTTTCTTGTAATCGTTATAAAATTCGCCGTCTGAGCCCTCCTTGCAAAACCATTGATGTTCCATTTGTTCAAACTCGATTGTGCGGAAAGTAAAGTTACCCGGCGTAATTTCGTTTCTGAAAGCTTTGCCTATCTGCGCGATACCAAAAGGCACTTTCGCGCGGGTTGAGCGTTGAACGTTCAAAAAATTCACAAACTCGCCTTGCGCCGTTTCGGGGCGCAGATATATGCGGTTTTGATTTTCGTCGGTTACGCCGCGGGAGGTCTCGAACATCATATTAAACTGTCTAATCGGCGTCCAGTCAAAGTTGCCGCATCTGGGGCAGTTGATTTTGTGTTCGGCGATATATTTTTCCATTTCGTCGTTGCTCATAAGGTCGACGTCTATTTCGCCTTTGGAATATTCTTCAATGAGGTTGTCTGCGCGAAAACGCGATTTACATTTTTTGCAATCCATTTTCGGGTCGGTAAAAGAAGCGATGTGTCCGCTTGCTTCCCAAACTTTTGAGTTCATTAGTATAGCGGCGTCAACCCCGAAAGAATTTTCGCTTTCGGTGACAAATTTTTTCCACCAAAGTTTTTTGACGTTGTTTTTTATTTCAACGCCGACGGGTCCGTAATCCCACGTGTTTCCCATTCCGCCGTAAACTTCGCTGCCTTGAAAAATCAAACCTCTGCCTTTGCAAAGATTTACTATTTTGTCCATTGTCGCTCCTGCCATATATTTAACGCCTCCGCATTTATCATTTACACAATTTTAATCGACACTTAGTTTATTGTCAAGTAAAGGTATTGACATTGCTTTACCGGATTGCTAAAATAGCCGAATAGGGGGGAAATTCAATTTATGAACGAAAATATAAAAACTGAAGTCCGCGCAAACCCGAAAAATTACAAAATCGGCTGGAAAGGCTGGCTTTTGATATGGGGGCTTGGACTTGCGGGACAGCTCTGCTGGTGTGTGGAAAATAACTGGTTCGCAAACTATTTGGGAAGAGAATTCGGTTACAATCCAGGTATCGTTACGGCGATGACCATTTGCTCGGCGTTAGCGACGACATTCGCAACATTTTTGTTCGGCACTTGGTCGGATAGAAAAGGCACTCGAAAACCTTTCGTGGCTTTCGGTTACATAGCTTGGGGTGTGTTTACCATAGTTTACGGCCTTACGCACTTATACAGTCAATCGATATACGGCAACGTCGTGGCTATCGGTATCGTCATAGTTTTGACTGATACCGTAATGAGTTTCTTCGGTTCCGCGGGCAACGACTCGGGTTTTAACGCCTGGTGTTCCGATATGCTAAGCGACGGCAACCGCGGGCAGATAGGCGCGACTTTGGCAGTTCAACCCGTACTTGGTACGCTTGTCGGCACGGTAGCGGGCGGAGCGATAATAGAGGCGTTCTCCAAAAAAGACCCGTTGACAGGAGAGGCTATAGGCGCGACGGGCTATATGGAATTTTTCATTATAATGGGCATCTTCGTTATGCTTTTCGGCATCTTGGCTTTATTTACAATGAAAAACGCGCCGAAACTAAAACCTTACAAAAACGGTTCTTTTTGGCATCAATTCGCGTCCGTATTTAATTTTAAAAAGTTCTTCAAAATGAAAGAGCTTGTTTGGATTAACGTAGCGGTAACTGTGTATTTTGTCGGTTTTAACTGTTTCTTTTTGCACGTTATGGGCTGGCTTAATTTCAGTTTGCAGTTTGGCGAAGGCAACGCGGGTATGCTCTTAGGCATTCCGCTAATTATAGCAACGCTTATCTCGATACCCGCGATATTCCTTATCAACAAAAACCGCTCGCCTATAGTTGCGTTTTT
>JAQUSX010000114.1 GCA_028710055.1 Clostridia bacterium
TGATATTATGTATTTGGACGACAAAAGATATATTCAAGGAGATAAAAATGGGTAAGGGTTTTAGCAAAAGAAGCTTAACGGTATCGCCCAGCTTGACGCTGGCAATCACCGCAAAATCAAACGAACTGATAAGTCAAGGCGTGGACGTGGTGTCTTTCGGAGTGGGCGAACCTGATTTTAATACGCCGCAGTATATTATAGACGGAGCAAAATACGCTCTCGACCACGGTATGACAAAATATACGGCAAGCGGCGGAACGCCTGCGTTAAAAAAAGCGATTTGCGAAAAACTCAGCAGAGACAACGGTCTTAACTACAAACCCAATCAAATAGTTGTATCGAACGGGGCTAAACACTCGTTGTTTAACACTCTTCAAGTACTGGTAGAAGAAGGCGACGAAGTTATTATTCTTTCGCCGTATTGGCTTACTTACCCAGAGCTTGTAAAAATTTGCGGAGGCAAAGCTGTAACGGTGGAATGTCTGCCCGAAGACGGATTTATTGTGCGTCCCGAAAAACTAAGAGCCGCTCTGAACCAAAATACCAAAGCGATAATACTTAACTCTCCCAACAATCCCACGGGAGCGGTATACGATAAAAACGATATTTCAGCGGTAGCCGAAGTATTGAAAGATTTTCCCGACGTATGGGTAATTGCGGACGAGATTTACGAAAAACTTATTTATGAAGGTGAACATATTTCGATTGCGTCATTAAGTCAGCAGATGTACGACCGCACGATCGTAATAAACGGCATGAGCAAAGCTTACGCGATGACAGGCTGGCGTATCGGCTACGCTGCCGCGCCAACCGTTCAAATAGCGAAACTTATGGACGGACTGCAATCGCATGAAACCAGTAACGCGAACACAATAGCGCAGTATGCTGCACAGACCGCGTTGAACGGCAACGGCGACTCAATCGACGCAATGAAAGAAGAATTTAGCAAACGCCGCGATATGATGGTCGACATTTTAGCAAAAATTGAAAACGTCAGTATAGTAAAACCTAAAGGCGCATTTTACGTTATGGTGGACGTTTCCGCTTTATTCAATAAAACTTTCAGGGGAACAAAAATTGAGACGGCGAATAATTTTGCAAAATTATTGATAGAAAGCTACTACGTGGCGGTAATTCCCTGCGAAGGTTTCGGCGCGGAAAAGTTTATCAGATTGAGTTATGCGACCAGCCGCGAAAAAATAACGGAAGGACTAAAACGTATAAACGATTTTGTGAAAGAAATAAAATAAGGAAGGGTCAACAAAAATGAAATTTAGCGAATTAAAAGTAGGTCAAAAGGCGTCGCTTGTCAAAACGTTCACGGACGAGGACGTAAGAACCTTTGCGAAAATCAGTCTTGATACCAACCCGCTGCATTTATCCGACGAATACGCGAAAACGACGATTTTTGGTCAAAGAATAGTACATGGAATGCTCACGAGCAGTCTTATTTCCGCTGTAATAGCTAATAAGCTTCCCGGCGAAGGCACGATATATCTCGGACAAGAATTGCGGTTTTTAGCTCCAGTTTTACTTAACGACACAATAACGGCGGAGGTTGAAGTAGCGGAACTAAGAGAAGACAAAAAAATCGCGAAACTCAACACAGTTTGCACAAATCAGGACGGCAAGCAAGTTATCACGGGCATAGCTACCGTTAAATGCTCTCAATAGACATAGTTATTTTTTAATTTTTTCATTATTTATAGCTCAAGAGAAGACGCGGAATTTTAATAATTTCGCGTTTTTTCATTTTTTTTAAACAAAAATTAGTAAAATTTGCGCAAAAATAAATAATAAAAACACAATATTTTCTACGTCAATTTGTTTTGATATAAACTTTCGATATGTTAAAATATTTATTAGGAGGATTGCGTATGGAATATTTTTATGCGGTCATGCAGTTATTTGCCGGGTTAGGCGGTTTTTTAATAGGCTTTAAAATTTTGTCTGAAAATACTGAAAAACTTGCAGATAACGGATTACGGAATTTATTCAACCGCGCGAATAAAAATCCGCTTACGGGCGTTGGTATCGGCGTTGTTTCAACGGCGATAGTTCAAAGTTCTTCCGCAACCACCGTTATGGTAGTCGGTTTTGTAAATGCGGGTGTAATGACTCTTACGCAAGCGACCGCGATAATAATGGGCGCCAATATCGGAACAACGGTAACGGGACAAATCGCGGCTTTGCAATCCTTTGATTTTATTGCCGTAGCAATGGCGTTGACTTTTGTCGGCGTCGTTATGGATATGGCTTTCAAAAAAGACCGGGTAAAAACCGCTGGGCTTATGCTTGCGGGACTCGGTCTTGTTTTTATGGGATTAAAATTTATGTCGGCGGCTATGAAAATATTCCGCGACAGCGCAGCTATCGTGCAAGCGTTTAGCAGCATCAGTAATCCTGTCGCGTTACTGCTTATAGGCGCGCTTGTTACCGCTATCGTGCAAAGCTCGTCCGCTGTTACGGCAATAGTTATCTCTATGGCTGGCGCTGGCATTATTATCGGGGGCGGCGGCAATGCTGTGTATTATGTCATTCTGGGTACTAATATCGGTACTTGCGTAACGGCTTTGCTTTCTTCCGTTGCCGCAAACGCGAACGGCAAACGTGCGGCTTTTATTCACCTTATGTTCAACGTTTTCGGAAGCGTGATTTTCTTTATACTGCTATTGTTTTGGCAAAATTTCGCCGTCGTTACGTTCGAAAAATGGTTTGCGGGACAACCGTCAATTCAAATCGCAATGTTCCATACTTTCTTCAACGTCGCCTGCACTTTGATTTTTGTGCCGTTTATAAAAGTATTTGTCAAGATTTCAGAAAAGGTTATAAAAGACAGGAGTTTGCCGACAGTCGAACGTCAAACGTATTTGGACGAAAGATTTTTGGTTTCTCCGTCGCTTGCTCTATTACAAGTCACCAAAGAGCTAGAGTATATGTGCGGTATCGCCGTGGGGGCATTGGAAAAAGCGACAAAAGGTTTCGTGGCGCAAGACCTTATTTATCAAGACGAAATAAAAAAAGATAACGTGATAGTAGCAAGAATAAATCTGGCGATTATCGATTATTTGGTAGAGGTTTCCAACCGCGAATTATCGCTGACCGACGAAACTTTAGTAAGCCGTTACCACCACGTAGTCGCAGATATAATGCGTATCAGCGAGCTGGCGGAAAATATAGCAAGGTATACCGTAAATTCTATAAAAAGAAATTTACAGTTTTCCGACGAGGTAAAGAGCGAAATATTGAATATGTTAGAAAAGATAAAAACGCTCTACGCTGATACTATGAATGTAATGTGCAACAGAAAAAATCAAAATATGCCCGAAATCGACAAGCTGGAAGACGAAATCGACGCTTTGCGTAAAAAGCTTATGGAAGACCATATCGCAAGGCTTAACGAAGGTAAATGCAAAGCCGAAAGCAGCGGCGTATTTATCAATCTTGTTTGCAACTTGGAGCGTGCGAGCGACCACTTGTATTACGTAGCTAATTCGGCAAAAACGGAAAAAGACAAAAAAAATAACGAAAAAAACGCTTAATATAAAAACGAAAAACGCTCGGTTACGGGCGTTTTTTTTGACGAAATAAAATTTTATCTTATTATCGTAATTTTTATAAGGTTAGCGATTTTAATTATTATGCTAAATTTAGTTTAAATAAGGCATTTCTAAAAGACGGCAAATAGCAAAAAATCCGCTATATTTTCCCCTTTGATTTATACGGATTATTTAGGGTGGGTTGT
>JAQUSX010000115.1 GCA_028710055.1 Clostridia bacterium
ATATTAGACAGCAGTCTTTTTGCCAAATGGAAGGATTTACCAAAATATAGTCCGTCGCATATTCTTTCATCAGCTGAAACGCCGAGTGTCAAAATCTTTTTCGCCGCAATACTGCCGTCGTCATTAACTACGGCTTTCATATTTTCCTTGCCCATAGCGACGAAAACACTCGTAGTGCCAAAATCGTAGCAATGATGCACTATCGTGTTGGTTTTGATTGATTTTAGGTTTGTGATAAAAAAGCTGGTGTGGAAAGGACTAATGTCTTCAAAAGCTTTCGGCATAATATTGTGTCTGTCCATATTTCTAAGCAGTCCTACAAGTATCTTTGCGCCGAAAACGGGCATTCCGCCAATGCTGTTCGCCTTACGTTGGGTTGCGTTGACTTGTCCCGCGGAAGCGATATTGGTCGTGATAATTTCGTCAAGTTTGTCTCTGATTTGTTTTAACGTTTCGTAACCCAAAAAAGTGTGTTTTATCGTTATTTCGTCCGCTTCGTCTTTTAAGGTCTGCTTAATGGTAAAAGATACGGTTACGCGATGTCTCTCATATAAACGGCAGTTCATCGTATATCTATTAAGCTGCGGGCGCATCGCCATAGTACGAACCAATGCGGCGATCATAATGTGCATATAATTGTATTTTTCGCCTTCTTCTTTTTTGCGCTTGATAAATTTGTCGATAGGCTCGCAGTCGATATCTAAAAAGGTATAGTTCGTGGCGTCGTAACGACGAGGCATAATAGCCATCGCTACGCTGAAAGTCGGGTCTAAATTTTTAACCAAAAAAGCGTCTCTTCTTTTTTTCATTTAAATATCTCCTATAAAAAATAAAATAATTACGCTACTATATTAGCAAATTACTTTATCTTTTTCAAGTCGTTTTACGTTAAAATGTCTATTATTTTATAAATCGTCTCTATTTTTGTCCAAATCCTCTTCTTTATTGACAAATCCTCTTCCCACGACTTCTTTTACCCGCACGACGTATGCGAACGCACTCGGGTCGATTTCTCGCATTATTTTTCTTGCCAAGCTGAGTTGACGTCTATTCATAACGCAAATAAGTTTCGTTTTGTTTGTCAGCGAATACATACCCGTAATGCTTACCGCGGTAACGCCGTGTTGTAATTCTTTCATCAAGCTTTGAGAAACTTCTTCGGGTTTTTCGGTCACGATTTCAACGGCGATAGCCGACGAATAACCGCGGAAAATCTGCTCTTCCGTAATCTGCGAACAGAACAATGTAACGATTGAAAATACGAAAATATCAAAGTTTTGCAGTACGAGCGCGCCGGCGATTATCGTGCCTACCGATATATAAAGATTTATTCGCATTAGCGATTTTGACGATGATTTTCTTATAAGCAGCGAAACTATATCGCTTCCGCCAGTTGAACCTTGAATAGAAAGCATAAGAGGCAGCGCCAACCCCGACAACGCTCCGCCGATTATCGCGTACACAACCTTATATTCCGCCGCCGTCGTGCCTAGAAGTTCCGCTAAATTGAAGTAATCTATAATCCACATAAAAACAGCGGTTACCAAAACGTTTGCGAGAGTTTTCCAAGTCAGACGTTTGCCCAACGCAAAATATGCGGCGATAAGCAAAGGCACGTTCAAAAAAATCAGCCAGTAAGCAGCGCGGAAAATTTCGCCTGTAAAGAGCAAATCCAGCGTGCCCGCTATACCCAACACACCGCCAACCAAAATATTATTCGGCAACAAAAATAACTGCATAGCAACCGCTCTTAAAAGCGAGGACAGGGTAATCATGGCTACTACGTTCAAAATATTTTTTTTCATTATTTCCACCTGTATTTTTTGTTAAAACCGGGACGGGTAATAACGTCGTCCACTCTCATTGTAAAACTAAAACTGCCCGGGTCTATTTCTTTTATCCATTTTTTCAAAGCGGGAACTTGTCTTTCCTGAACGACAACCATTAACATTGATTTTGGCTGAAAGTCTTCATATTGCGGCGTAATGCCCTTAACGAGCGTCATACTTACGCCCCTTTTAAGATGCTCCAAAATACTTTTCGACATTTCTTCGCCCTTTTCCGTGATGATAACAAATTTTTGCGCGGGGTCGAATCCTCGCGATAAAATACGATAGGTAGCCGATGAAACGTAACTTAGCGCGAGCGAATATACTACAATCCAAAAATCGTAAACCACTCCCGTGCCTGTGAAAAATCCGCCTACGCCCATAATAAACAAATTAAATAAAAACAGCAAATTACCCGGATCCGCGTCGGGATTTTTTTTCATAATAAGCCGCGCCACTATTTCCGTGCCGCCGTTACTGCCGCCCACTGCGAAAGCGAGTTTTAATGAAATACCGCCCAAAATACCGCTTAGGAACATACAAATGAGTTTATCGGAAGTAAAAACGGGTAAGTTAATTGCGTCGAAAAGCATCATAAATAATGTCGCCGCCGTCGCTGAAACCACCGTTTTAAAAGAAAAATCTTTATTCAAAAAAATTAACGACAAAACCAGTAACGGCAAATTGAGAACATAAAAACCGTATTTCGCGTCAAGTATGCCGCAAAATTCCAAAATTGCCGCTATACCGCTTACGCCGCCGGGAACAAACTTGTTCGGCAGAATAAAAACGTGCATATATATCGCAATCAATAACGCTGCCAAAATGATTGCGCCGTATTCTTTTACTATTTGAAAAAAGCTTTTTTTCATAGTAATAAATGTATCAAAGTCAAAGCTAAAAGTCAATATATATGAGCCGCGCCACAAAAAAATATTTTACTTAAAAAAATATTAAAATCGTCCATTTTGCGAAACGTTTAAAAACTAATTTCTTACAAACTTTATCCATAAAAACAAATGATGAAATTAGCGTTAATAAAAATAAAACCGCCCCTTACTTACAAGGGGCGGTCGCCTTAACCGTTAAACATTTTACTCAATGAAACGTGTAAAGAATCTATTACTTTATCGATGGTGTCGCTGTCGATTATACCGCCGAGTAAAGCGATAAGATTTTCCTTTTTTATTTCATCCGTGGCGTTTTCGGCATAAATCGCGCTAGCGTTAGCGGCTATCGTACAGATTTCGCCGACAAATTGCTTTTCGCTTAGCTCGCCGCTGACAAGACGCTTTTTAGCGTCCGTCAACGCGAGTAGCTGATTGTAAAAAAGACTAAAAACGTCGCTTTTTAATAGTTGTTTCAAACTCGTCCCGTTTATAGAAGAAACAAGCTTATAGATAGCCATAGAGAGCGCGCCCATAGTCAGAGTTTCAACCAAAACGAAAGAAATCTGTTCGCCTGCCGAAGAAAATTTCAAAATGAAACTTGACACTCCCGAAATAACCGCGCCGAACGCAAAAGGCAAAACGGCGCAAGGGTCGAAAGAGTGAGTCAAATCGATTTTTAGCTTTGGCAAAAGTTTTTTGATAAGGCCGGTTAACAAGCAGCAAACGATGGCCCCTCCGACAAGAAGCAAGTTTTCACCGCTTGAAAGTGAAAGAATGGTTTCAATAACAGAGTTAAATTCCATAAAATCGCTACCTCCCGTAAATAAAAATTTTTGACGGAAATGGCGCAACCCCGAAAAATTCCATTCTTACAAAAAACGCCGCAATAGTATTTTTGCGACGCCTTAATTTTAACATTCTTTTTTATTTTTTATGTTTTCTTTGCCACTTTTTTGCTTTTAGATAAAAATAGCTTACAG
>JAQUSX010000116.1 GCA_028710055.1 Clostridia bacterium
GTTTCGCTTGTCACTTGACAAAAGATAATGATATAATATATTGGGCAAATTTGGAGGTATAAACATATGAAAGTTTCGTTTACAGAGACAGTATTAAGAGATGCCAATCAATCTTTGATAGCTACTCGTTTGCCGTACGACAAATTTGAAAAAATTCTGCCTACGATGGACAAAGCGCATTATTACTCGGTGGAATGCTGGGGCGGGGCTGTTTTTGACTCTTGTCTTAGATATCTTAACGAAGATCCTTGGGAAAGACTGCGCAAAATAAAAGACCGCATGCCAAACACAAAGCTTCAAATGCTGTTGCGCGGTCAAAATCTGCTTGGATATAAGCATTATCCCGACGACGTAGTAAGAAAATTTATTGAAAAATCCGTTAGCAACGGTATAGATATTATTCGTGTATTCGACGCGCTTAACGATACGCGCAACTTGAAGGTGTCTATTGACGAAGCATTAAAAAGAGGCGCAATCGTCTCGGGCGCGATCAGTTACACGACAAGTCCCGTTCATACTTTGGAAGCTTTTGCGAAACTGGCGAAAGAACTGGAAAGTATGGGTGTAGCAAGTATTTGTATAAAAGACATGGCGGGCGTAATGAGTCCGAGCGAAGGATACGACCTTGTCAAAGCGATAAAAGAAACGGTAAAACTTCCCGTTGTTGTGCATACTCATTGCACAACGGGTTTGGCATATTTGACATATCTTAAATCGATAGAAGCAGGCGCGGACATTATCGATACGGCGACGTCGTGTTTTTCAGGCGGCACAAGTCAACCGGCTACGGAAACATTCTGTTACGCGCTGAAAAATCTAGGTTACGAAGTAGACCTTGACGAAAAGGTACTTAAAGAAGTCAACGACCACTTTATGCCTATTCGCGACGAATATATAAAATCAGGTCAGCTTGACCCGAAAGTTTTGACTACCGACACAAACGCGCTAAACTATAAAATCCCCGGCGGTATGCTTTCAAACCTTGTAGCGCAACTGAAAGCGCAAAACGCTATGGATAAATTTGAGCAGGTATTATTAGAAACACCCGAAGTGCGTAAGGATCTGGGTTATCCGCCGCTTGTTACTCCGATGAGCCAAATGGTAGGCGTTCAAGCGACAGCAAACGTTATTTCAGGTCAAAGATACAGTAACATAAGCAAAGAATTAAAAGCCTATATACGCGGCGAATACGGCAAAGCTCCCGCGCCTATAGACAAAGAATTAATGAAAAAAGCCTTAGGAATAGAAAAACCCATCACAGGACGTTACGCAGAGTCACTCGAACCGCTTTTTGAAAAAACAAAAGCGACGCTTGGCGACACCGCGCATAACGACGAAGACGTGCTTTCTTATATCTTGTTCCCGCCAGTAGCGGAAAAATTCTTTGCAAACAGACAAGCAAGAGAAGAGAAAATCGTTAAATACTCTATTTCTCAAATCAAGTAAGAGGAGGTTACTAAATGGGATTGACTTTACTTGACGCGCTTTGGCTTTCGCTTATCGGTATAACTTTGATTATGGCAGTACTGGTTTTGCTTATGTTTATAATTAAAATTATGTCGTATTTTACAATTAAGGGCGAAAGCATAAAAGCAAAAAACGCGCAAAAGAAAATAAAACTAAACTACGCGGAAGGAACGTGCGGCGACTTAGTGCTTATTGACACGACCGAACGCGAGGCGGCTCTTATTATGGCGATAGTGGCGGATTCGCTCGAAACGCCGATAAACGAGCTCAGATTTAAAAGCATAAAACTTATTGGCGAGGGAAAGTAATATGAAATACAAAGTCACGTTAAACGGAAAAACTTATGAAGTAGAAGTTGAGAAAACTCAAGCTATGCTTTTGGACGAATATCAAGCAATAGTGCCTGTGGCTTCCGCGCCCGACCTAGTGCCGCAAGCGGTAAATCCATCGCCCACGTCGGCGCCCACCATTTTGGGCGGAAAGACGGTAAATTCGCCTTTACCCGGCGCGATTATCAATATTAAAGTTTCTACCGGTCAAATCGTAACGAAAGGAACGGTACTTATGATAATAGAAGCGATGAAAATGGAAAACGAAATCAACGCGCCCCACGACGGAAAAATCGGACAAATACTTGTCGGAAAAGGAGCGCAGGTAAGCACGGGTACGCCTCTGCTGGAATTACTATGAGGTCGCCCAAATGAACATAATACAAAATTTACAACAACTTTGGCAAACAAGCGGACTGGCTAATATAGATTATCGGCAAATAATTATGCTCATTATCGCAGGCGTATTACTTTTTTTGGGCATTGCGAAAAAATTCGAGCCTATGCTTTTGGTCGGGATCGCTTTTGGTATGTTGCTTACTAACTTACCGAACAGTAACGTATATACGCCGGCTCTATGGAAAGGTGAAATAGATTACGGCAATATACTTTCTCACGGCGGTCTTATCGATATACTTTATATTGGCGTAAAAACGGGTCTGTATCCTAGTTTGATTTTCTTAGGCGTCGGCGCGATGACCGATTTTGGTCCGTTAATCGCCAACCCAAAATCGCTTATACTGGGAGCAGCCGCGCAAATAGGCATTTACTGCGCTTTCTTCCTTGCGATAGGCACAGGATTTACGGGAAGTCAAGCGGCTGCGATAGGTATTATCGGCGGAGCGGACGGACCTACGGCAATTTGGCTGACAAAAACCCTCGCGCCCGAACTACTAGCTCCGATTGCTATTGCGGCGTATTCATATATGGCTTTGATACCTATGATACAACCGCCGTTAATGAAACTAATGACCACGCAAAAAGAAAGAATGATAGTTATGAAACAGCCGCGCGAAGTTACAAAAACGGAAAAAATCCTTTTCCCGATAGTTATAACTTTGGTAACGTGTTTGCTTTTACCGGCGGTAGCTTCGTTACTCGGCGCGTTAATGCTTGGTAACCTATTCAGAGAATGCGGAGTAACGGAAAGACTTTCCGATACGTCGCAAAACGCTTTGATGAATATAGTCACAATCTTCTTGGGCATATCGGTAGGCGCGACAGCGCATTACACCACGTTTTTGGATCTTCAAACTTTGCTTATTATCGGACTGGGATTGCTTGCTTTCGTATTTTCAACAGTCGGCGGTCTTGCTCTTGGTAAGCTTATGTGCTGGATTACAAAAGGAAAAATCAATCCCCTTATCGGAGCGGCGGGCGTTTCCGCTGTGCCTATGGCGGCGAGAGTCGTCAATGTTGAAGGCAGAAAATACAATAAAGACAACTTTTTGCTTATGCACGCTATGGGACCGAATGTCGCGGGCGTAATAGGCTCTGCTGTGGCTGCGGGATTTTTGATGGCGGTATTCGGTTAAAATGCTAGTGACGCAAAAAAAAGTTAATAAAATATTTTTAGAGCGGGGCAACGAGTTGCCTTGCTCTTTTTTACGTAAAACCGATTCGACAAACACTTTGGCAAAAAAACTGTTGCAAACGCAGAAATTAAGCAATGGAACGGTACTGACGCAACAGCAGACGAAAGGTCGCGGCAGATACGACAGAACCTTTTTGTCGAAAAAAGGCAAAGGGGTATATATGACCTTTGTTGCGCCTTATCAGGAAGAGTTTGGCTCGGCTATCGGCGGATTATGCTGTCTTGCGGTCGTTGATGCGGTGAAAAATCTTTACGACATAGATTGCACGATTAAGTGGCCGAACGACGTTCTTTATA
>JAQUSX010000117.1 GCA_028710055.1 Clostridia bacterium
ACGTCCGCATTTGGGGAAGCATTAGTTACGCGATATTTATGACTTTCGGCGGCAAACTCATAGATATTTTCGGCTTTAATTTCGTTATCATGCTTTGCGGAATTTTAACTTTGTTCACCGTGTTTATTTTGTCGTCAATTCCATTGCAGGATATCGACCGCCCGCAAGACAATTCAGTTAAAGCGGATTACAAAAAACTGTTTAAGAATAAAACGTTTTTGACGTTCGTTCTTATAAATATATTAACGTGGGCTGTGTGGTCGGCATCGTACAATTATGAAGGCGTATTTTATGCCGAAAAGTTTTCTAACGCCAGTATTTTTGGATATGTCGAAGCCGTAAGGGTGGTCTTTGAAATATTAGTGATGGCGGTAATGGCAAAAATGAAGAAAGAAATACCAGTAAAAGCTATTTATCTCTTTTTCGGATTTTCGGCTATCGCAAAATATGTAATCTACTACTTTAATCTGCCCACTTTCTCGTTGTTTTTATTAGCCCCTTTTATGGGCGCGTCATTCGGTATGGTGCTGTTTTGCTATATTCATTACATTACAAAAATCGTCGCCAAACACAATATTCATATCGCCGTGTTCGTCATAACTTCAGCGCAAATGCTGTTTAACGCCGCTTACACCTATATCGGCAGCGCGATAGTAAAATATACAGGATTTTATAACGTATACGTTCTTTTGGGCGCGGTAACGATAATAGGAATATTGTCGGTAGTATTTTTCAAAGAACAAAAACCGCTAGGCTCGTATAATTTAAATGAAATTCCGACTGAATAAAATTTCATTTGTAGGATTACACGAATAAAAAACGCCGGACAAAAACTCCGTATCTAACTAAATTATCAAAGACAACGCCAAATAATTACGACTATATTCTTGACATTGACACCGCAAAAAGTTGATAATATGATCGAGCTTAAATATCATTTGGAGGGACACGCTTATGCCAACCGCAAACGAGATTCAAAAAGAGAGAATAAAAGAAATAGAAGACAAAGCCGATAATCTAGTAAAAAAATGCGATACGATAACGGTGGCCTCGATAAATGAAAAAGGTTATCCAAGAATCTGCGCGGTAACGAAACTAAGCGACAATGGTTTTTCCGATATTTATTTCGTAACGGGCAAGCGTTCGGAATACAACGGCAAAGCTACCCATTTCGAAAAATGCTCCAAAGCAAGCGTGTGTTGTTTCACAAATCGCGACAGCTTGACGCTTATCGGGGAAGTTGATTTTATAACGGACAAAGAAACTCAAGCTCGGTTTTGGAACGAAGCCGACAGACGGTTTTTTAGCAAGGGGACGGATGACCCGAAATTCCGACTTATTCATTTCCATACGAAAGAAGCGACTTTTTGGATAGAAGGAAAATTTCGCACTTGTAAATATAAATAAAAAAAACGGCTTATAAGCCGTTTTTTTAAATTGCGAATTAGGGGGTGACCCGCGGTGCCGCTCGGGAGCTGAACTTGTCTTAACATTAAAACTTTACAAAAAGTTTCCATTAAGGCATCACCTCCTACACATGTAAGCCGTATTAAGGCGCCTAACTTACGGTTTTCATTATACCTATAGATGAGGAAAAAACCTAATATAGATTGTCCGATTTTGTAAATATTTGCCTTCTTCGCCTTTTTATAAGTACACAACTAAAATCTTAAATAGTTTAAGTGGATTATTTTTACCTAACGGATTCAAACTTGACAAAATAACCTATTTAATGTATCATTTTTATAAAAAAATGGAGTCGTACAAGAAATGAAATTTGTAAAAGTTGCGTTATCTTTCGTTTTGGCGTTTGCCGTTCTGTTTAGTTTTACAGGATGCGCGGCGGCGGAAGCTATCTATGACGACGAAGAAGCTATCGCAAATATTTTTGATACTTGCATAGCGACAAGATACGTGGAGAATTATCAAAAAATCGGAAATCAGATTACAGTTAATTCGCACGCCGAATATTTTAGCGGCTCGCAAAAACTCTGCGATATGGATTTCACGCACGATACCGTTTTTAACGTAGAACTTACCGTTACCCAAGGCAAATTCAAAATAGTTTTAATCAGCGAAGACAAAACTGTTTACACATTATATGAAAACGGCTCTGAATTACTGGTCGACTTATCGCAATTGCCGGAGGGCGATTACGTTATGAAGCTTGTAGGACAGCATGCGGTATTCGATTTAGATATGACGGTAAATTTATAAACTACCTACCTTTAATAAAAGGAAAAAGACGCGATAAAATTGCGTCTTTTTTTATCAAGATTTTTAATTAAATGGCACGAAAAATAAAAAAATTCGTAAAAATCGCGGGAATTAAACTCTCCGCGATTTTTTATTTAATTATAAGATTATTTTACTTTGTCCGCTATGGCTTTTTTAAGTTCCCTGATTTTTGCGATTATTGTTTTCTCCGCTTCGTCCAGCGGCGTTTTTAACGCAAAACTTTTGTCGCGAGCGGCTATTTCCACTATGTTTTCTTTCATATTTCGCGGACTTACGATTACTCTTATCGGCGCGCCTATAAGGTCGGCATCGGAAAACATAACGCCCGCGCTTATCTGTCTGTCGTCGTAAACGACTTCGACGTTTTGTTTTAATAGACTTTCATATAATTTTTCCGCATATTCTTTTACTTCGGGAGTGTCGCTTCTGACTCCGCAGATATGCACTTCCCATGGAGCGATAGAGATGGGCCATATAGGTCCGTAATCGTCGTGGCTTGCTTCGCAGACCGATGCCGCCAAACGACCGACGCCTATTCCGTAACAACCCATTATCGGATACTGGGTATTTCCGTCGGTATCGAGATAGGTCATATTCATAGCCTTGGTGTACTTGTCGCCAAGCTGGAAAATATTGCCGACTTCGATGCCTTTTGATATCGTAATGGAATGTTTTTTGCAGTTCGGGCAGATGCCGCCCACGATGATTTTTGCAAAATCTCTGTATTCCACTTTGTCCAAATCGCGGTCAATATCAAGCCCCGTAAGGTGATAATTTTTTTTATTCGCTCCGCAGACCATATTAAAAGTATTTTTGAGCGACTTATCAAACAATGTGACGCATTTTGCTTTTAAGTCTATTGGTCCGACAAAACCCGCCGTGATGCCGCTGTCTTCCGTTATGACGGCAGGGTGAATATCGCAGCCCAAAAAGTTCGTCAGTTTGGTTTCATTGGCTTCCAAATCGCCCCTGATAAACAAAATTACGTATTCGTCGTTATGGTTTTTTTGATAAATAACGGCTTTGCAGGTTTTGTTTAGCGGAACTTTTAAAAATTCGGCTATTTCTTCAATCGTACTAAGGTTCGGAGTATGAACTTCGGCTGTTTTTTCACTTACGCCGTCACGCACGTTTTCGATTATGCTCTCCGCCGCGTCCATATTCGCGCGGTAACCGCATTCGGGACAAATGGCAATCGTATCTTCGCCGACAGCTGTCAAAAGCATATATTCATGCGAAATTTTGCCGCCCATTATACCGCTGTCGGACTGCACAGTAATGACTTCGGGGATACCCGCGCGGGCAAAAATGCGATTATACGCGTCATAACAACGCTTGTAATATTCTTCCAAATCGGCTTGGCTGGTATGGAAAGAATAAGCGTCTTTCATCGTAAATTCGCG
>JAQUSX010000118.1 GCA_028710055.1 Clostridia bacterium
CTCGGCGTCGTTTTGCGCCTTAGCTGCTCGATATGAATAATCATATTCGCGGTGTTTTCAATGAGCGTTTCGTCGTGCGAAACGAACATTATAGGTATATCGATGCTGTTGATAAAATCCTCCAGCCAAATGAGCGTCCCGATATCTATATCGTTACTCGGCTCGTCAAGCAGCAGCAAATCGCATTCGCCGAGAAGTAATTTTGCCAACTGAACTTTAACCTTTTCGCCGCCCGAAAGATTTTTTACCTTGGTCGACGAATAATAAATATTTTCGTCCATTGACAGTTCCTGCGAAATCATCCGCAGTTGTTTTGGCGAAATCGCAAACGGGTAGCTTGAAAAATCAAAAAACTCAGCGACAGTTTTTTCTCCCGCGTCCAATTCCTGCGCAAGATAGCCTATTTTTTCGTTAGCTACGATTGTGCCGCTTATTTTTACATAAGACGAAAGTTCTTTCGCACCGTATATGGCTTTTAATAAAGTCGATTTTCCGTTTCCTTCTTCGCCGATAACGACGGCTTTGTCGCCCTTATTCAGAGAAAAGGACAAATTTTCTATCAATACCCTTCCGTCATGCGTTTCTATATTCAAATTGTTTACGTACATATATTTACCTCCCTGAAAAATAAAAAAATTGGCGTAAAATTTTACGCCAAAAGTAATAAATCTATATCTTTGATTTTTGTTTTAAAAAATTAGTTTAATCTATGATTTTGGCGTAACGCCGAAAATTATTAAGCGTAAAAAAGCTCAATACTTAACTAGCGTAACGTATTAAATTTTCATAGATTATTCGCTCATTCCTCTTTTTTTTACCTCGTTTTTTTTGATTATTATAATATACCGTTTATGCCTTTGTCAATGCTTTTTCGTTTTTTCGATTGGCTTGCCGTTGTCGTCCACCAATATAATATTTTCAAGCTGCGCTTTCATATTGCGCTTGACCGCTTCCACGTATTCTTTTCTCAATAGTTCCTGCTCGGCTTTTTCTTCTTCCGTAAGTCCTTGCTCGCGGCTTTTTTTCGCCAAAAAATTTATTCTTTCAGTATTTACCATTTTTCTTTCCTCTTTTATCGCAAAATTATTTCAGTTGAGTATTTCCGATTCCCACGGCTACAGTTTCGACTGACACTTCTTTGGAATCAGTTTTGAAAATTCTGTTCCATTTCATTATAACAAAATACAATCCAAACATCAAGGCTGTAATAATCCAAGATATTGGATGCACGAAGAACAGCATAAACGGAGTGTTAAAGTGCGGCAAAACCAGATAAAGCCATATTATTCTAACAACCAAAATTCCCGAAAAACTTATGATTGCGGAAACGACCGTTCGACCTATGCCGCGCAATGTTCCCGAAAGTACTTCCGCCAGTCCAAAGACGGTGTATATAGGAATAACCATAAACATTATTTGACGACCGTATTCTATGACCTGCGGATTTGTATTAAATAAAGACAAAACCTGATTCGCAAACAAAAGCAGCGGTACAGCCATAACGCAGGATGTGATTTCCGCCATAAGTATCGTTCTATACATACCTTTTTTTACGCGGTCGTAGTTTTTCGCTCCGTAGTTTTGTCCCGCAAAAGTATTGACCGCGCTGCCGAATGCCGATACGGGAGCAAATGCGAACACGTCTATTTTGTTCGCGGCAACCCAGCCCGCCATTACGAGCGAGCCGTAACCGTTCAAACTCACTTGTATCAGTAGATTCGCTATCGAATACATACTGGTCTGAATACCCACGGGCAGACCTATCTTGAAAACTTTGCCCAAAATAACTTTATCAAATTTAAGACGTTTTAGCGTTAGTCTATGCGGACCTTTTACGACAAATAGATGAATGATTACGCATATTGCGGACACGGCGTTTGAGATAACCGTAGCCCATGCCGCCCCCACTATACCGTAACCCAAGCCCGCGACAAACCATAAATCAAGACCGATGTTAAGCAAACTTCCCGCCAGTAAATAAATAAACGGCATTAACGAGTTTCCCGTCGCGCGCAATATGCCCGCGCCTATGTTATAAATCACGACCGCCAATACGCCTACAAAATAAACTTTTAAATAATCGGTGGAAAGTTCGAGTACGTCGGCGGGAGTGTTAATAAGCATTAAAATAGGCTTTGCAAAGAAAAATCCTATCGCTGTTAAAAAGATGCCGCTGATGAACGCGAAAAGCATTATCGTATGCGTCGCTTTGCTTACGTTTTCGCTGTCTTTCGCGCCGTAATACTGCGCGACGATGACGCCGCCGCCGACACCGATGCCCAAAAATAAACAAAGCAGCACGTTAATTAACGCGCTGTTTGCTCCTACCGCAGCCAAAGCTTCGTATCCTATGTACGTGCCGACAACCGCGCTGTCGACAGCGGTATAAAACTGAGTAAACATATTACTCAGCATTATAGGAATTGCAAAGAGTAGTATTTTTTTCCAAATACTACCCTCTGTTAAATTATCTTTTATCTCCGACCTATTAAGTGTCGAGTCTTTACTTTCGTCCATCAACTTTAATATAATAACACGCTCTTTTATTGTCAAGCGAATAAAGACTTTTGCTTAGCGCAAAATAATTACCATATTTTTACCGGCTTATAAAACTTAATTTTTTTAAGTTTTTGTAAAAAAATTATTTTATATATAAAAAAATCCGAACTTAATTCGGACTTTTTTATTGTTTGATTTTAGTTTGTAAAATTTTAAAGAGCCGCAATCAAATTGCCGGCGATTGACGGGAAGAACATAAATACCACAACAACCGCAACAACTGCCAAATAAATAAGTACAAGCAAAATTCCAGCGCCTTTAACCCAAACGAATTCCAAGCCTGTGATAGCGACAACTATCAATGCGCCCCATTGCATAACGTAACCAATAATCATATTTACGAGATCGGGTAAAAAAGTGAAACTGACGTTAATATAAAACAATGCGTACGCGACAACAGTTACAAAAGCGCAAATTCCGCCGACTGCCGATAAAAATTTTCTCATTATTTTTATACTCCTTATAAAAAGTTTGACAACATTTTTGTTGTACATTGTCAATTATATAGCGTCGATGTTTCAAAGTCAATAGGAGCGGCAAAATATTTAGGCTCGTTTTTTGGGTTATTGTGCGATTTTTTATCTTTTTTTTAATGAATATTTGGATTATTTTAATTGTTATTTAGTAAAAACTTTTTTCTTACTCAAGTTCTTTTTTGCAAATATAAAACCATTCGCAGTCGCCGCATATTGCGCTCAGCTCTTTGATTTTTTTTATTTTGCAAGCGGCTTTATGTAAATCTTCCCATTTCGCTTTTTTAATTTCTATTCCTAGCTTTTTTGTAATCCGCGAATCGTATTTATTGACTTTTTCCGCCGTTATACATCCGTTAACATTATTCGGACACGAACGGCAGATATCGTCCTCGCTCAATACGAGAATAACGAATTGATTTGGATTATTTTTTAGCTCGGCAACGACTTTATCCATATCGGAAACGAATTCTTTCGAGTACCCGACACTTTTGTAAAATCGCGCGCATAAAATATGGTGCGGTCTTAGCTTTATCATATCCTGTATTGTACTCTAATTCGGCGATAAGGTCAATTTTGTATAGTTATATTGTAT
>JAQUSX010000003.1 GCA_028710055.1 Clostridia bacterium
GAATATTATTTTCAGCGGAAAAACCGGTACTGGAAAATCATATATCACAAACGCTATAGCAACCGCCCTTATGCAAAAACAAATTCCAGTATTGCTTTTAACATCTAACTCGTTATCAAAAAAACTTATTGATATATTTTTGTCAAAAGAAGACAGCGATGCGCTTGAAGAAGTTTTAATTCAACAGGAAGTGTTAATCATAGACGATTTAGGTTCAGAGCCATTGCGCAAAAACGTTACCGCCGAATATCTTTTATCTTTATTAAATGAAAGAATTTTTTACGGCAAAACTACGATAATCACTACGAATTTGGATTATCAAGACTTACAGAGTAGGTACAACGAAAGGCTAATGTCTAGACTTGCCGATAGCGAAAACTTTTACAGAATAGAACTCGTAGGACCCGACAAACGCTTTAATCTTAAAAAATAAATTAACTATAAAGGAGAAAATAAATGCAAAATCCGAACGTGACTATAATAATGGAAAACGGCGATGAACTGGTCGTTGAGCTTTATCCCGAACACGCGCCGATAACCGTAGCGAATTTTTTGGAATTAGTCGAAAAAAATTTCTATGACGGACTTATTTTTCATAGAGTAATTGAAAACTTTATGATTCAAGGCGGCGATCCGACAGGTACGGGAAGCGGCGGTTCCGACAAGGAAATAAAAGGCGAATTCAGCTCAAACGGCGTAAAAAACACGCTCAAACATACCGAAGGCGTAATAAGTATGGCTCGCTCAAACAATCCAAACAGCGCTTCCAGTCAGTTTTTTATTATGCATAAAACCTGCCCCCATTTGGACGGAAGTTACGCCGCTTTCGGCAAAGTAATAAAAGGACAAGAAATTGTCGATAAAATCGCCACTACAAAGACCGACTCCTTTGACCGCCCAAAAGCGGAACAAAAAATCAAAACGATAAAATTAATTAAATAAATTTAAACCCAAAACGCCCGTTTAATCGCTAAACGGGCGTCTTTTTTTCAAAAAGTATTTACTCTTTTAGTGAAAAATGGTAAAATAAGGCATAACCAAGTTAGGAGGACTCACAATGAATAAAGCTGAATTTATCAAAGCTATCGCGGACCAATCGGGTTTGTCGATAAAAGACGCGGGCGCGGCGTTTGACGCTATGACGGAGGTTATCGCTAAAACGATCAAAAACGACAAAATTCAACTCTCTGGTTTCGGCACGTTTGAACTCAAACACAAACCTGCCAGAGAAGGCATTAACCCCTTGACTAAACAGAAAATCAAAATTGCTGCTAGCAACACACCCGGACTAAAATTTGGTAAGTCTTACAAAGAAAAATTTAATTAACTTAATTTTAAAAAAGGAAACGTCGAAAACGGCGTTTTCTTTTTTTATCTCAAGAAAATTTGCGAAAAAAATAATTATCGCCGTATAACGCAAGCGAATAAGGGGGAAAATTAATTAGGCAAAATATATATAGGAAACGGTAAAAAAATGAAAAAAATTAAAATTATAATCTTAGCGATAACGGTAATAATTCTTGTTTTTGGGCTATGCTCGTGTACGAATGGAAATGACGAACTGGCAGCATTAAGGACGCAATTAAGTCAAGCCAATACACAAATTTCGTCGCTTCAATCGGCTCTTGATGAGGCGAATGTATACAAACCCGAAAATTTTATCGATTGGGTGGAAAACGATAGCCAAATTTGGCGTACCGTTATGTACGGTTCGTTTTTGACCGACGCGGCGTCTGCACCGACTCAAAACGATATTCAGGCTATTTTGCATTACGCGTCGCTAGCCCCCACTTCAAACGGCAATGCCGATTATTTTTTGATTGCCGTGACCGACCCTGACGAACAGCGTAATATTATCGGTGAAGATTACGGCGCGGTTACCTCCTCTGGAACGGTCACTATTCTTGTTTTGTCAGATAGATTATACAACTCCACCGTACGCGCGGACGGCGGCACTGTGGCTTGTCAACCCGACCGCGGATATTACGACGCGGGAATTGTGTCGGGCTATCTTAATACGGCGGCGTTATCGCTGGGTTACGGCACTAGGTTTTTTATGTCTATTTCTTTGCCAAAAGACAACGGTCAATTTGACAGCGGGGCGATAGGATACGACGTATTAAAATACGCTGAGAGCTTTCAATATGAAAACGGTTCTACGGGCGAAATGGTGAACGTATGCGGTAACTGCAAGTTTGTTTGCGCGATAGTCATCGGCACGGTGAATTTGCAGGCGGGCGCGGGCGTTACCGATACCGCTTATCCTGACAACTGGTCGATATGGATTCCGCCGCAGGAAGCGCAAAAATAAAATCAAAAACGCACTCTTTAATCTATTGATTAAAATCAAGGCAATTATTAATAATTTAATATCTTTTATCGCTATATCTTTGCACAATTATAATTTAACTTTTTATGAGAAATGTCAATTTTAAAGTTTAAAAGGTATCTATGAAGTAAATATTTGCAAATTTTTAGAGTTTAATAAAAACGCTTGCTTTATTTACGCAAGCGTTTTTTTCTAATAACTAATTCGCGAAATATTGAGTTTTAAGGTCATTGCGAATTTCTTTATGACGTGTTGTCTATAATAAATTTTAAAAATAATTTCGATTTTAAAAATAATATTCGGCTTATTTAAAAAACAAAATCAAAAATAGATTTACTTTCTGCTCAGCCGTATGTATAATAGATACGGAGAAAATAAAATGAATAACGAATACGGATTATTATACCAACAACTCATATCAATGGTTGAAGATGAGCGGCATTTTATGCCCAATATTTCCAATACCTGCGCATTGATATACGGCGGTATGAAAGATCTCAACTGGTGCGGATTTTATTTTATAATTGACGGCGAACTTGTGTTGTCGTCTTTTCAAGGTAAACCCGCCTGCGTGCGTATTCCTCTCGGCAAAGGCGTTTGCGGAACCGCCGCAATCCAAAACGAAACTTTGATTGTGGCTGACGTGCATGAATTTGACGGACATATTGCGTGCGACTGCGAAAGCAAGTCCGAAATAGTCGTACCCATTCGATATAACGGCAAAGTCATCGGCGTTTTTGACGTAGACAGTCCTATATACGGACGATTTAGCGCTTACGAAAAAGAGTTTTTTGAAAACGCCTGTGATTTATTGCAAAAAAGCTGCGATTTTGACAATTTTAAGTAAAGTCTTATCGGGCTTTTTTTATGCTTTGAAATACGTCGTTTGACAGCGACGAAAATATATGATACAAACTAATTGCGGCAACGCGCTATTTTTATGCGCTGAAAAGAAAAAAGGAGAAACGAAATGATTTCACAAGAAATGGCTAAGTTAGGCAAAAAAAGGTCGATTATCAGGGAGATTTTCGAGTATGGAAAAATTCGCAAAGCTGAAATAGGCGAAGAAAACGTATTTGATTTCAGTATCGGCAATCCCAGCGTACCCGCCCCTGATTGTGTTAACGCGGAACTGACAAAAATTATCGCTGAAACGGATTCTATAAAACTTCACGGCTATACGTCCGCGCAAGGCGACTATATCACTCGTAAAGCCATCGCCGATTTTATAAACAAAACGGAAAACGCGTCGCTCGACCCGAATTTGATTTATATGACGGTGGGAGCGGCTGCCGCTTTGACGATATGCTTTCACGCCATTACTCTGCCTCAAGATGAAATCATAGTTTTTTCTCCGTATTTTGCGGAATACAAGGTTTTTATAGAAGGCGCTAACGCAAAATTTGTTGTTTCGCCCTCAGATAACAAAACTTTACTCCCCGATTACGAAATATTTAAGAGCAAAATTAACGCTAACACTAAAGCGGTCGTAATAAATTCGCCAAACAACCCAAGCGGAGTTATTTATAAAGAAGACGTTATCATTAAACTTGCTGATATTTTGCGTGAAAAACAAAAAGAATATGGACATCCCATATATATCGTTTCCGACGAGCCTTACAGAGAATTGGTTTATGACGGCATAAAAGTGCCTTTCCTTACCAATTATTATGAAAATTCGCTCGTTTGCTACTCATTTTCCAAGGTTTTATCGCTGCCTGGCGAAAGAATCGGTTACATAGCCGTCAATCCAAAAATGTCCGACGCATCGGAAATGTACGCGGCTATTTGCGGCGCGGGCAGAAGTCTGGGCTTTATTTGCGCTCCAAGCATTTTTCAAAAACTTATTCCGAATGTTTTAGGTCAAACAAGCGATATTAGCGTATATAAAGAAAACAGAGATATTTTATATAAGGCATTGACTGAATACGGATTCAGATGCGTTCACCCCGACGGAGCTTTTTACCTTTATATTGAAACGCCAGAGCCGAATTCAATCGCTTTCGCCGAAAAAGCAAAAAAATATGAACTTCTTGTTGTGCCTGCAGATGATTTTGGCTCCAGCGGATTCGCGCGTATCGCATACTGCGTTACAACGGAGCAAATAAAAAAATCTTTACCTTATTTTAAAAAACTTGCTATCGATTACGGCTTAACAAAATAATTTCACATATCTAAATATTTGAATAAAAACAAATAACCGACTTAAAGTCGGTTATTTTATTATATGAATATCTTATCATCTGTTCAATAAACGCTAAATACGCGGATTTTGTCGAAAAAAAGGTTATTAGTCTATATATTTATTTATAAGCTCATATGTATTTTTAATACCGTCTATATGAGTGCGTTCGTAGCCGTGCGAAGCGTATACTCCGGAACCTATAAGACCGTGTCTGATATCTTTTCCTGCGTCAAGCGCGGCGTCGCCGTCCGAGCCGTAATAAGGATAAATGTCCACGGCGTAATCAAGCTTGTTTTCCTTGGCAAGGCGAATAAGCTTGGTGGTCATATCGTAGTTATATGGACCATGCGAATCTTTTGCGCAAATACTGACTTTTCTTTCGGTACATTCCAGTCCGTTGCCAACGCAGCCCATATCGACGCACAAAATTTCGTCTGCCTCAAAAGGCAAATTGGAGCAGCCGTGTCCGACTTCTTCATAGACGGTTATATATAAATAAACTTTTCTGGGCAAATTTATAACGTTGTCCGCAACGTGTTTCGCGTAACCAAGTAAAATAGCGACACTCATTTTGTCGTCTATAAATCTGCTCTTAACGTAGCCGCTTTCCGTTACGACCGTTCTTGGATCAAAACACACAAAATCGCCTACCGATATGCCGAGTTTTTTTGTTTGCTCTTTGGAATCCGAGATTTCGTCTAGTAAAATTTCGACATTATCAAAATCGCGGCAAGTTTTAGCGTAATCCGCGTTAACGTGCGAAGACGCGTTTACAAGCTGGCAGCATCCGTCGTATACTTTGCCAAATCTTGTGAAAACTTTGCAATTTTCGGTTTCAATATTGTTTGCTTGAAGTCCGCCGATTCGGGTAATACGAAGCCTTCCATTGCCTTTTATTTCTGCGACCATACCTCCAAGCGTGTCAATATGCGCCGCCAATACTATCGGGTTTCCGCTTCCGCCCAAGTCCGCAGCCACGCAGCCTTTTTTTGTTATCCAGGTTTTAAATCCCATATCTTCCAACTGTTTATGCGTATATTTAGCCGCTTCCTGAGTAAAGCCGCTCGGACTGTTGATTGCCGTGAGTTTTTTAAATTGTTCAAGTATGTATTTCATAAATTTTCTCCTTACAAAGCTAGTATAATCTATTCAATAGCGCATGTAAACCCAAAAACAGTTTATTTAATTAAAAAAATTAAATGCAATGATTTTAGATTTTCTACCATTTTAAATAAAATTCGTTTTTGAAAATTTTTACATGAATCAATAGAGTGTTTGATTTTCTATTTAATATTTTTATGCTTTTCAATATAAAAAACCGACGAAAAATATGTCGATTTTTCATATGTAAATATGTTCACTCTTAAATATTTTTATTGGCGGTATCCATTAAACAATAATTCTCTAATAAGCTCATATTTTTGTATCGAATTCGCCAGTCTGCCGTCCGCCACTTGTATAACGTAATATGCGACGCTTTCTATAATATTTCCCCAAATTACGGCGTAATCATTATCCGATAAGGTGTTTTTCAGGCTCTTTTTCGTTATTATATTTTTGCATATATCTATTTGCTTTTTCGTCGGTTTTACGTCGGAAACGCACCTTCCGCTATAGCGGTAATTGCAAAAATATTTTGCGTTATCCACGTTTTCGACAAGTTTCCCGAAAAAAACGTTCCATTTTTCGTCTGTTAGAGTATTATCTCTTAACGAGTTTTCAATAAATTTTTCTATGATATTGTTTGTCCAATCAAAAACGTATCTATAGGCCTGTAAAAGCAAATTTTGCTTGTTCTTAAAATATACAAAAACGGTAGCATCGGTAACATCGCAAACATCGGCTATTTTCCTTGCGGTTACGCTTTCCATCCCTTCCCTAGCGCCGATTTTTATCGTAGTTTTTAGGATACAATCGCTCATATTAAACAACATCCGTCTTGCCATATTTTCTCCTTTGCAAAACAAAAATAGGATGCAGTCGCATCCTATTTCCGTGTAAATATCTTTAGTATTATATAAGCGCAACTGGCTGGCATTCCGCTTTTTACGGTTAAGCCCCTTTAGCTTTGTGTCGCTATCTTTCGATAGGTTTACCAAAATTTTTTGACGAAAATCTTCGTCTATGTTCATTTTAACATTAAGAAAAACCCGTGTCAATATTTATCGAATTTTTTTGATAAAAATACTTATTTATTTTCTTTCTTTTGCTAATATTGCGTAAAAATTTGCGCTTTCCCATTTTGGCGAACCGTCGGGATTATTAACAAAACTAATCGTTTCGATAAAATGCCCTTCTTTTCGCATACCCAGCTTCTCCAAAAGTTTGTTGCTGCGCATATTATAGTCTGCGGTGTAGGCAACGATTCTTCTCGCGTTTAACACGTCAAACGCATAGTCCATTAAGGCTTTCGCGCTTTCATAAGCGTAACCCTTGCCTTCGTATTTTTCATTAAAATTCCAGCCTAGATCATACGTTCCGTATTCGCCTTTTTGCAGATAAAGATTGCCGATAAGTTTCATCTCGCAAACCAATTCCACAGCATAAAAAACGTCGTCATCCGCTCGTTTTTTAGCTTCCGCCACAGCCTCTTCCAGCGTTGTGATTTTTTCAGGAACAAAACAATCTACGCGCGGTTTTGCTAAATATTCTAACAAATCGTTGGCGTCGTTTTCGTTAAATCTTCTTATCAAAAGCCTTTCAGTTTTTATCATCAAAATTCCTCTATTGATTTATTCGTTGCGGTAATAATCATTATTATTACAAAACCAAGCGCGCAAAATAGATACAGGGCTCCAAGACCAAGATTATTGAGTATCAGTCCGCCCAAAAATAGCGCTATGGGAATTAATCCTTGCGACCCGATACTAAGCAAACTAAACACTTTCGCTTGATATTGACGGTCTATTTTTACCATCATAACAGATAATATCGGGACATCGATAAAGCTAACGATTACGCCGATAACTAACATACCTACAGCCAGTAAAATTAAATACAAGTTAAAGTTAACGCCTCTTTCCACCAAAATATAGAAAAGAGCAACAACGACGATCAACACCACGGCAATCAAAATAGTTCCTATTTTTAAGCTTCTTCCGCATTTCTTCGACATAGCTTTCACGCTTAGTATCGCGCCCATTACGATAGAGCCTATAGAAAACGCGGTACTGAAAATGCTGCTCCACATTTCGGGCTGGAGAAAATCTTTGAATAAATAATTTTGATTTGCAACATATAACTTTATAAAATACGGCATTCCGTTTGAATAAAACGGTGCAAAAAAGAAGTTAATAAACAAAAGCAAAAACAGCATTGATACTATAGCTTTTTGTGTTTTTAAATACTTTATTCCGTCTTTAAAATCGGCTACCATCGTTTTTAGTGTCGTTTTTTCAACAGGCGGCGTGTACTCGTGTCTAATAAACATTTCCGAAAATCCCGACACCAAATAGCATGCGGCAATAATTGTAAATAAAATGTGAATTGGAACCAGGGAATACAAAATACCCGCCAATAATATTCCCAAAACGCTTTGCAGATTTCTTAATATTTGAAAATATGAATTGGCTTGCTGAATTCGGTCTGATTCCACTATCAAAGGTAATAACGATGCTGCAGCTGGGTCAAATATAGCTGAAATAATATTGCTTACAAAACCGATAGCGAAAAGCAGTATCACTTGCAATGTTACGTTGCCCGCTTTCATTATGAAAAAAGTAGCTACTGCGGACAAGCCGATAAAAGCGCCTCTTATGTAGTCGCTCATGAAAATTATTTTCGCCTTTTTCCATCTGTCGGCAAGTACGCCTCCAAACGGCGACATAAGCACATAAATTATTCCGCAAAAAGCCAAATAAATGCCTTGAATTAAAGCGTTGTTGCCCGTAAGGTCGAGAATGTAGAAACTGATAGCAAAGCTGTAAAACATTGCTCCGACGTTAGTCACTAGCGTTCCCAAAAACAACAAAATAAAATTTTTGTTTTTAAATACGTTTTGAGTTTTTTTAGGTTCCTGAACAGCGGTATCGATTTCGGTATTCGTTTGTTGTTCGTTCATAATTTGCCCCTTATATTTTAAGTAGATTTAGTATAAAACAATTTGTGCCTATGTGTCAATAAAACCTAACTTTCACAATTTTTTAAATATAACTTTTAATCTATTTTTCATATGGTATTCATAAAACGGCGATATTTTGGGCTAATCGTTTATTGTTTAAAAAAGACAGTAAGTTAAGCAATATAATAATATGTCTTTATAATGGCTATAAAAAACCCCGCAAAGAGCGGGGTTGATTATTTATGAAATTTCACCAAAGATTTGTCATGAGCAAAATTAACAGAGCAAACGCGCCTAAAAACATACCAAGGACGGGAATCAATGCAAGCAACATGTCGCCTATTAACCGTCTTGTTTCTTTCTTTGTTATGGGCGGTATCTGTTCTCCGTTTTCATCTTTTTTGATTTTCGGGGAAAATGAATCGTACCACGGCATTCCGTCAATGTTCATTTTTGCTATTACTCTGCCGTCATCGTCATCGTGTTTTTTCTTTTCGCTCTTATTGTTCATTTTTTACATAAACGGATTTTCCGTACTGTTTAATTTTGCATCCTTCATATTCTTCTTTAATTTTTTATCTGCGTTTTCAGCAAGGCTCGGGTCCTTTTTCATTTCCTCGTTCAATTTTAACGCTTCTTCATCAAACAAATGGCAAACAACATAGTGATCGTTGCCCATGTCGATACGTTTTGGAATGACGGATTTACAAACTTCCATACATTTTCTGCAACGAGTATGGAATTTACAACCTGAAGGCGGATTAGCGGGACTTGGGATATTACCTTCCAAAATAATACGGTTCATTTTGTAATTCGGATCGGGTACTGGTATCGCGCTAAACAAAGCTTCCGTATAAGGATGGAGCGGATTAGCAAACAGCTCTGCTGTAGGAGCGTATTCCACCATGCTTCCAAGATACATAACTCCGACAGAATCGGAAATATGTTCGACGACGCTTAAGTCGTGCGATATAAACAAATACGTCAATCCGTATTCTTTTTGCAAATCGCGCAAAAGGTTAATAATTTGCGCTTGAATAGAAACGTCCAATGCGGAAACAGGCTCGTCGCAAACGATAAACTCAGGGTTAAGAGCCAGCGCGCGCGCTATACATATTCTTTGACGTTGACCGCCTGAGAATTCGTGAGGATATCTGTCTTTGTGATATTCTTGCAGACCGCAGGATTGCATAATTTTTGTAATATAGTCGTCGAATTCTTCTTGCGGAACAATATTGTGCTCTCTTACAGCTTCGCCGATAATTTCGCCGACGGGAAGTCTCGGTGACAAGCTTGAATACGGATCTTGGAAAACGATTTGCATTTTCGGACGCACGCTTCTTAAAGATTTTTTATCGAACTTATTTACATCTTCACCGTTAAACAAAACTTCGCCGCCGCTCTTTGGATATAGTCTCAAAATAGTTCTTCCGACTGTGGTTTTTCCGCAACCGGATTCGCCGACCAAACCCATCGTGGTACCCTTTTTGATATTAAAACTGATACCGTCTACGGCTTTTACGTAACCTACTGTGCGTTTTAAAAATCCTGACTTAATCGGGAAATATTCTTTTAATGAATTTACTTCTAAAATGTTTTCAGGATTATGCTCAATAGGATCAAAAACATCGTTTATCATAGCCGCTCTTGCTTCTTTTGCTTCGCGTATTGTTTTTCTTGGGTGAGCAATAAAACTCACTGTCGCCCTAAAACCATCTGCGATAGAGCGTCCTACTTTTTTGAACCATTCGCCAATTGACCTAGAAAAATTATTAAACATCTTGAGCCTCCTTTGCGAAACGGTAACAAGAAACATAATGCGTAGGGCTTATTTTAAATTCCTTAGGGTAAGCTCCGTTACATTCGTGAATGCTCATTTCACATCTGTCCTTAAAATAACAGTAGTTAGGCATATCGATAGGATTTGGTACAGAACCGGGTATATTATAAAGTCTATCAATTTTTTTGTTTACAACGGGCTTAGATTTCATAAGACCTATCGTATAAGGATGACAAGGATGATTAAATATATCTTCCGCCGTACCTTTTTCCACGATTCTGCCTGCATACATAACGACTACGTAGTCAGCCATTTCCGCTATAACGCCCAAGTCGTGTGTAATAAGCATAATACTGCTGTTGATTTTAGATTTCAATTCTCTTAATAAATCAAGTATCTGTGCCTGAATAGTAACGTCCAAAGCGGTAGTAGGCTCGTCTGCAATGATAAGACGCGGATTACAAGCAAGCGCCATAGCGATCATAACACGCTGACGCATACCGCCTGAAAGTTGGTGAGGATAATTTTTGTAAATACCTTCGGCATTGGCGATACCGACGATTTCGAGCATGCTTATAGATTTCGCTTTTGTTTCTTCGTCAGTCATTTCAGGGAAGTGCAGTTGTAACACTTCATCAACCTGCGTTCCGATAGTAAAAACAGGGTTCAGACTTGTCATAGGTTCTTGGAATATCATAGATATTTCATTACCGCGCAAGTGTTGCATTTCGGAAACGGGTGTTTTTGCAACGTCGTAAACTTTATCGCCTGCGTTAAAACGAATTTGTCCTTTTACCGTTTGACCTTGCGGACGTTGAACGAGTTGCATCAAAGACAAACTCGTTACGCTTTTGCCGCAACCAGACTCGCCGACTACGCCCACTGTTTTGCCGATAGGTACGTCAAACGAAACGCCGTCAACAGCGCGAACCGTACCGATATCCGTAAAGAAATAAGTGTGAACGTTATCAAACTCGACAAGGTTGTTCGGGTCTTTCATTTGTGTTAGATATTCGGATTCGGGAACGTTTTTACGATTTCTTTCTTTTTCGATAGCGTTCGTAATTTTGCGGTTTCTTCTCGTTATTTCACGAGATTCCTTAGCCGAAATATAAGTTGTATTTTTTCTTTTTTTGCTAAATTTTAATTCCATATCGCTTACCTCTTCATTTTCGGGTCAAACGCGTCGCGCAGACCGTCGCCGACAAAGTTGAACGCAATAACCGCTAAACAAATCAGCAATCCGACAGGTATCCAAATGTAGGTATAGTGGAGTAACGAATAACTGTCTTTAACGCCGTTAATAATTTGTCCCCATGTGGCAATCGGATATTTTGCGCCGAGTCCCAAGAATGACAATGTCGATTCTGTCAATATTACATAACCTAAGCTCATCGTCGCGTTGACTATAAGCTGCGGCATAACGTTCGGGACAAGGTGTTTGAATATTTTACGTCTTGTCGACAAGCCCGAAGCTTCAGCGGCAAGCATAAATTCTTGTTCGCGCAGGGACAAAATTTGTCCACGCACCAGTCGAGCGACACCGGGCCAACCCATGATTCCCATTGCAATCATCAAATATAACAAACGCATATAGGAGTCGACGTTTAATTTGTCGAAAACCGCACCCAGCATAATTAATATCGGGAAAAACGGCAGACAGTTGAATAAGTCTACTAAACGCATTAAAAGATTGTCTATCCAGCCGCCGAAATAACCCGCTATACCGCCTAGAATGACGCCTATGAATACTTCAAAGAAGACTACTACAAAGCCTATCATAAGAGAAATTCTGCCGCCGTACATAATACGAGTCAATACGTCCATACCATTGGAGTCAGTACCCAAAGGATGTTCCCCTGATGGAGCGTTGAATATATCAATCAAATATAATTCTTGAACTTGTTGAATACGGAAACTCAAATCAGCTCTATAAAGATTAAAAGTTTCATCGCCAAAAGTAAATTCAAGGTTTGTTAAATGTTGACTTTCCATTGTTTCGATAAGGTCAAGCAAGTTAAGTTTATAGTCTATGCTCAAGCTATCTTCACCCGTAGATCTTTGTGCCGAGAAAGTCATTAGCATGACGTAATCTTGATATTCACCGTCAATCTGCTGTTTTATGATAAATGCTTCGTCATCGGGCGTAACAATATAATTTTTTCCGCCGTAAGTGAAGACGCCTGTATCATAAATTGCGCTTAATACCTGTATTTTATAATCATCAGTCAAAACGTTTGCTGTGTCGTAATTATGAAATACATATTTTGTCGCCAGCATTACAGGCTGGTATTCCGACATAATATAAATCGTAAATTGTTTGCTTGCGTAATTCACCAAAAACGTTTGACCACCAAGGGTAAAACTTTTTGTTGTGGAGGCAAGATTTTCCACAGCGTTTCTAAACTCGGGCGTATCAAATTCGGACAAACTAAATGTAAATGTGCCACCCGACGTATTATAAATTACTATTTGATTTTTATCAGATTTTCTAAGTTCAAATACATTCTCGCCAAGTTCGCACAAAACATATAAGCCTTCACCGCTAGGGTCAGCTATTTCAATACTCGTCAAACCACTGGCGATCATTTCATTTGCCTTAGAAGTTACATAAGCGTTTACTGTGTCGTTTATAACTGCGCCCTCTATGGTATATTTATCGTAATCGATTTTTTCTTGCGCTACGCCGTAATCCGCGTTTTGATATTTATAAACATGGAATACGTCGCTTTCTTTATACGGTGTGAACGCTGCGCCCAAAAAGCAAAATACGAACATCAATATCAAAATTATTGATCCGGTTATAGCAAGTTTACTGCGAATGAAACGTTTAAAAACAAGTCTGCCCGGCGATAAAACTTTTATCCGCTGAGTGTCGTCCAATGCGATTTGTTCGCTGGTTTCTTGCTCCGGAGCTGGGGCTTCAGAGGGCTTGTTAATCTCTTCTTCGACGGCTTTGCGCCAGTCAAAAGTATTTTTACTCATAATACCCTCCTTAATTTACTCTTACGCGCGGATCTACAACAGCGTACAAAATGTCCGCTATTAAAGTTCCGAGTAAGGTTAATATGGCCATAAAAGTCAAGTAGAACATTGTAAACGGAATATCGCCGTTTATCAAAGCTAAGAATGACGTATAGCCAATGCCTTTAAGTTCGAAAATCGTTTCGGTAATCATTGCGCCTCCAAATAGTCCGGGCAACATACCGCCTACGATTGTAACGATCGGTATCAATGTATTTCTAAAAGCATGGTAATTGATAACGCGTTTTTCACTCAAACCCTTTGCTCTAGCAGTTCTGATATAATCGGAGTTCAAAACTTCCAGCATATTGGTACGTGTATAACGCATTAATCCGCCTATGCTTATTATAACCAAAGTCAAAATGGGTAGAATATAGTGATATCCTACGTCTAGTAGATACGCAAAACTATCCGGCGCGGCGGTCGTACGCGGATCAACCATACCGCTTAACGGCAACCAGTCTAGTTTTAACGCAAAAGCGTACTGCAACAGTGACGCCGTAAAGAACGAAGGCAACGAAATGCCTATCAAAGCTACTACGGTAATCGTATAATCGGTTACGCTGTATTGTTTTCGCGCTGCTAAAACACCAAGCGGTATCGCTATAACCAATTCTAAAATCATCGTGATAGCGGAAAGAAAGAAGCTGTTCCAAATTACTTCTTTAAACTTATCGATTACGGGAACTGTAAAGTACCACGAATCGCCAAAATTGCCGGTCATTGCGTCTTTAAACCAAAATATAAAGCCGCTAAAGACATCTTTATCCATGCCGTACTGGACGTTTAACAACGCCAGCCACTCGGTATAAGGTCTTGAACCCGGTTTCTGAGATAACTGCCGAGCCACTGTTTCGATGTAGCTGTTTGGCATAAATCTCATAATCAGGTAAATGCAGAACATTATAACGAAGAGCAGAACGGCGCTTATTAAAACTCTTTTAATTATAAATTTAGTCATTTTTTCCCCTAAAATTAGGCCCCTGTACAAAATTTTCCCCTTCCCTACCCGCTTTTTTTGCGGACAGGGAAGGTGAAAGTAATGTTTTTTATTAGTATTTGTTTAGACGGCAATAAATATCTCTATTGCCGTCTATTTAACTATTCGGAAATTTCGTTCATTTCCAATGTTTCAATATCTCCATACCAAGGCCAGAAAGTTGTAACATCGGGTGTCATTGTAGCCATATTAACTCTTTCTTCACTGAAGATAATGCAGTTCTTTCTTTGGTAAGTAGGAATTTCTACTGCCCAATCAAGAAGTATATCAAGACATTGTTTATAAACTGCTTTTCTGTAAGTATTATCAGCACTTGCTCTAGCGTCCATGATTTTAGCGTCAAGTTGAGCGTCATTAATATTATAATGGTTGCTTTCTGTTCCGCCAAGTCCTAGACCGTTACTGCTGTGATAAACCTGATACATATCGGGGTCAAGAGAAGCGCCCCAAGCAGCCGCCCAAATTTGCATATTGTTAGCTTCGAGTTTATCCCAGAATGCAGAAGATTGTGCATAGTCGATAATTGTGATATCAAAGCCCATTTCTTCCATAGCAGATTCAAAGTATGTGAAGATAGCAAAAGCAGGGTGGTCGCCGATACCGTCAGCGGGGATGTCCATTGTCAATGACAAAGTTGCGCCTTCAGGAGCAGCTGTGAATTTGCCTGTTGCTTCGTCATAAGTAAATCCTGCAGCAACTAAGTAACCGATAGCAGCTTCTTTTGCAGCAGCATATTTTTGTTCAGCAGTCATTGAAGTGTTATAAATTTGATTGCCATCAATATCTTTGGAGAACGCGATCTCATATCCTGTGTCGGACGGAGAAGGAGCAGCCCAAGAAGTGTTGGAAATCGGGTATTGGATAACTACAGCTCTGTCGCCGTAATAAGAGTTAATAACGACGTCACGATAAACTGCGAGCATTGTAGCCAAACCTTTACGATAGTTTTTGCTTGCTTCCGATCCTTGTTGTCCGCCAACGTTTACGTTAACACTGTTGATACCGATATAGCCGTAGCCAAGGTTATCAACCAAGGATGTTGCAATAACATCGCCTGTAAGTTCGCCGTTGCTGTTAGCGTCTTTGATTTGACCTACAGTGGTATTACTGATGCTAGGATCGGTAATATCAGTATCGCCGCCGACAACGCCGGAAACTTTCAAAGCGTCACTTGTTTCTTTGAAACGAAGATATGTGATCTTCGGAGCGCCTTTGTAGTAAAATTCGTTTGCTTCATAGTAAACGATACCTTCTTCAAATCTAATAAACTTGTAAGGACCAGCGCCCATAGGTTGTGTTGTTTTTGCTGCAACTAATGACAAATCGCCTTTCGGGAAACCGAATTGGTTGTTTTCATAGTTGTATTGGTCTACGTCACCATAATAGTGCAAAGGACAAATAGTAACGCCCAAAGAATAAATTGTAGTTGCGTCAAAGTCTGTTGTTGTGATTACCATTGAATAATCGCCAGTTTTTACGATACCAGAGATGTTTTTGATTTCGCCGCCGCTTGCAGGGTCTTTCGGTCCTTCAATACGAACGAAAACGGGTTTTACGTAATCATAGAGGCTTGTGCCAGCTGATTCATAATCAGCAAATGCTGCATAGTCGCCGCCATAGCATTCAACTATACAATTCCAGTAATCTTCAACTGTCGGGAATTGTCCATCGCCAAGTTCATAAACGTTATCAGTAGCGTCTGTGAAAGTTGTTCCTTCAACCGAGCCGAAGCCCCACATTCTCATACCGAAAACAACTTTTAATCCGTCGCTGCCTGCAACATCGGCTTCTGTGTAATCACCCATACGGCCTTCGATATATGAAGTGTATTCAGAGTTAACATAGTCGATAATTTCTTGTGTGAAAGAAATACCAGCTATGTCCATGCATTCGCCAAAATAGGATTCCTGTTGAGCTTGAGTCCAATTTGAGAAATCAGTATTGTCCATGCCAGCTGCCCAAATTTGATCCGCCAAAGCATTGTATTTTGTAGCGATTGTGGAGTTAACGCCCGTTCTGTATTCTGTCATACCCATAATAGGTTGAGAATACAAAGTGGAGCTTCCAGTATAAGTCGGATCGCAGATTACGTACATTGAGAAGATAACGTCATCGATTGTCATAGGTGTGCCATCGCTGAATTTAATATCGTCTCTCAAAGTAAACGTATAAGTAGTAGGCCTCTTGCCATCCGCATTTGTAGCGCCGATTTCGATAACGCAGTTAGCCGGTCCAAAATATTCATATTCCGTACCATTGTAGCTTTCTTTCTGACCATCGATACCTGTGAGGACCATATTGCCGCCACGTGTATTGCCTAATAGCGCTACGCCTGTCATTGTAGCAACGTCTTGGTCATAAGCTGTCTTTGCGAAAAACGCGCTGAACTTCTGTGAGAAGTAGCTATAACCAACTACGAGTGTGTCACCGCCCGTGTATTGCTTTTTACATCCAGCAAGACCAACAACGGTCGTGAATACCAAAAGCAACGAAAGAATTAGGGCTAAAACTTTCTTTTTCATTTCCTTCCTCCTATATTGAAATAGATTTTAGAGTGCGTCTTGTTTGTGTTTGACGCCAAAACGTAAGTATAAATTATATACTAAAATGCCGATTAACTCGCACATTTACGTCCGTAAATATTAACCTTTTCTTAACAATATATATACAAC
>JAQUSX010000119.1 GCA_028710055.1 Clostridia bacterium
ATGTACGCAAGATTTGCCAATGAGGCCGAAGAAGAAGGTTTTAGCGATTTGGCAAAACGTTTTAGACTTGTCGCCGCCGTTGAAAAAGAACACGAAGCCAGATACCGCAAACTCGCGTCAAATATCAAAGAAAATTCCGTATTCAATAAAGACGAAACAACGGTATGGGTATGCCGCAACTGCGGTTATGTATTGACGGCGAAAAACGCGCCCGAAGTTTGTCCGTGCTGCGCGCATCCGAAAAGTTATTTTGAAGTAAGAAAAGAAAATTATTAAATCTAATTTATATTTTGTTGAATTTGAATTTTAAATTTAAAGCGCAAAATAACGAAGACCTCTAATTTTGGCAAATTAAAGTTATTTCAATAAGACCGTAACCCGCAAACAAAGATTTTTAAAAATAAAACGCGGAGCGGTTTTTTTGAACTATATTGCGCAAAATATAATAGCGGCGATAAAATTAAAAAATCAAAAAACTTTTAATTTTGTTACGTTAATAAAAAGCAAAAAAGGGCGAAATTTCTTTTTTAAAAAAGAAAAACAAAGATAAATTTTCACTTGTAATGCCCTTTTAAATATGCTATACTTAGTTGTAGCATTTTTACAAAATGTAAAAATTTTAATGGAGGAAAAAGGTAAAATTATGAAAAAAATCGTTAGTCTATTACTGGTACTCGTACTGGCAATAGGAACTATGGGAATTTTTGCGGCATGCAGTTCTACTTATGAAATCGCTTTAATTACTGACGTCGGCAATATTGACGACAAATCTTTCAATGAAGGCGCATGGAATGGAGTTAAAGAATATGCGGAAGCAAACGGCGTATCATACGCTTATTATCGTCCAATTGAAGATTCTACGGAAGCTCGTATGAACACAATCAAGACGGCTATCAATAAGGGCGCAAAAATGATCGTATGCCCGGGCTATATGTTCCAAGATGCAATCTATAATTTGCAAGACGAATATCCCGATATCGATTTCCTGTTCTTGGATGGCGAGCCGAACGACAACGACTACTCAAACGGTATGCCCAACTACAAAACATCAGCTAACGTACATTGCATTCTTTACAAAGAAGATCAAGCAGGATATTTGGCAGGATACGCAGCAGTTATGGATGGTTACAGAAAGCTCGGTTTCATGGGCGGCATGGACGTTCCCGCTGTAGTTCGTTTTGGACACGGTTATGTACAAGGCGCTGAAGACGCAGCAGAAGAACTTGGACTTGAACCCGGCGATATCGAAATTAAATACACATACGTCGGAACTTTTGGTCCTAGTGATGATATCAAAACCAAAGCAGGCGGATGGTATACTTCGGGTACCGAAGTTATTTTCTCTTGCGGCGGCGGTATTTATTTGAGCATTACAGCAGCAGCAGCTGAAGCTGGTAAAGACGTTATCGGCGTTGACGTAGATCAATTTGCGGCTACAGGTAATACTACTTTTATCACGTCTGCTATGAAAGGCTTAACAGTTACAACTGTACAAGCTTTGACAGCTTATTACGACAACGATCAAGAATGGCCCGAAGAATATGCAGGAGAAACTGATACTCTCGGCGTAGTTGAAGACGCTGTTGGTTTGCCGACTGACGCAGCAAGCTGGAGATTCGCAACCTATACAGTTGAAGAGTATACAACTCTTTACAATGCTATGGTAGCTGGAACTGTAGTTGTTAACGTATCTTCTACCGGTGGAGAAATCCCCGCAACAACTATTGTAAACGTAATAGAAGACTAATTTTTAACTTTGTGCAAGAAGAAAGGGCTTGGTCCCTTTCTTTTTGCTAAAAAGGCTAATTTTTTCTACAATTAAGAGAAAGGTAAAAGGATGGTGCAATTCTAATGGACAACAATTACGTTATTGAAATGTTGAACATTACCAAGGAATTTCCCGGAATAATTGCAAACGATGACATAACGCTTCAACTGAAAAAGGGCGAAATACACGCTCTACTAGGTGAAAACGGAGCGGGTAAATCCACGCTTATGAGCGTGCTGTTTGGATTGTACCAAGCGGAAAAGGGGATTATAAAAAAAGACGGGCAAGTAGTGGAAATCAAAAACCCGAACGACGCTAACGCTCTCGGCATAGGAATGGTGCATCAGCACTTTAAGCTAGTCGAGATTTTTAGCGTTCTTGACAATATAATTTTGGGAAAAGAACCTTGCAAAGCGGGGTTTATTAATAGAAAAGAAGCAAGAGAAAAGGTCGTAAAACTGTCCGAAAAATACGGACTGAATATTGATCCGGACGCGTTAATAGAAAACGTTTCCGTCGGTATGCAACAGCGCGTCGAAATTCTCAAAATGCTTTACCGCGACAACGAAATACTTATTTTTGACGAACCGACGGCAGTACTTACGCCGCAAGAAATCAATGAGTTAATGGATATAATGCGAGGCTTTGCAAAAGAAGGCAAGTCGATATTGTTTATTACTCATAAACTCAATGAGATTATGGCGGTATCCGACCGCTGTACGGTACTAAGAAAAGGAAAATGTATCGGTACGGTTGAGACAAAAAAAACTAACGTGAGACAATTAAGCCGTATGATGGTAGGGCGCGAAGTTCAGCTTCAAGTAAAAAAAGGCGAAGCGCACCTCGGCGAAAGAGTGCTTTCAATAGAAAATCTTACGGTACCGAGTAAGTCTCACAAAAACAACGCCGTAAAAAAAGTGAACTTGCACGTTCATAGAGGCGAAATCGTCTGCGTTGCGGGTATAGAGGGCAACGGACAAACGGAATTTGTTTTGGCTCTAACGGGGCTGGAAAAACCTAGCGAAGGTAGAATTTTGTTTAAAGATATCGATATTACAAAAGCGAGCATTCGCGAACGCAGTAAAATCGGTATGAGCCATATACCTGAAGACAGACATAAATACGGACTGATTTTGGATTATACGTTGCAGGAAAACTTGATTTTGCAGCGTTATTGGCAACCCCAATTTCAAAATCACGGTTTTATAAAAAATAACGAAGTCACAAAATACGCTGAAAAACTTATCAAGCAGTACGATATACGTTCGGGACAAGGTCCTACAACTTTGGCAAGAAGTATGTCGGGCGGCAACCAGCAAAAAGCAATCGTTGCAAGAGAAATAGACAAAGACCCCGATTTACTGGTGGCTGTGCAGCCGACGAGAGGTCTTGACGTAGGAGCTATCGAGTACATTCACAACCAGCTTGTGGCGGAACGTGATAACGGAAAAGCCGTTTTACTCGTTTCGCTGGAACTTGACGAAGTTATGAGCGTTTCAGATAGAATGTACGTTATGTATGAGGGCGAAATAGTAGGCGAGTTTAATTCAAGTGACATTACGGTGGAAGAACTCGGCTTATATATGGCAGGCGCGAAAAGACAGGGGGAAACCGCTAATGAAAAATAATTTTTGGCAAGTATTAGGCGGTTGGCTCAAAAAAACCGCGCAAAATATTGGACACTGGTTTAAAAGTTTATTCGTATCGATGAATGATAAAGAACCAAAACTGCGCACGTTAATAAAAAAAGATAGCTTCATAGCTGTTTTATCTTCACTTACATCTATTCTTATAGGTGTGCTATTTGGATTTGTTTTATTGCTAATTCTCAA
>JAQUSX010000120.1 GCA_028710055.1 Clostridia bacterium
TTTGCTGGTTAAACTTAGTTCTGCGTTGTAAAGGTTGCAGATATGTTTTACGATAGAAAGCCCAAGTCCAGTTCCGCCCGTTGCTCTGCTTCTGCTGTTGTCCACTCGATAAAATCTTTCAAAAATTCGTGAAAGGTGTTTGGATTCTATACCTATGCCGCTATCGCTAACTGTAAGCGTGGTTTTGCCCGCGTTTACGCTAATATCAACATTTACCGTTCCGTTTTCGATATTATATTTGACGGCGTTTTCCACCAAGTTTTTAATAAGCTCATAAATATGTTTTTGGTCGGCGTAAACTTGCCCCGCGCCGTGTATCTGCAAATTGATATTTTTATTTTTGATAAGCGGTTCAAGACTTTCCGCCACGCTTTTTGCGGTTTCAACAAGATCAACGTTTGTTCTATTCAGCTCGGTAGTGTTTTCAAGCTGCGAAAGTTTTAGCATATCTTCAACCAAAAACAGCATTCTATCGGTTTCCTTGCTAATTTGCGATATATAGCCGTCAAGATTTTTGTCATGATTACTTATCGACAGCATTTCGTTAAAACCTTTTATCGACGTCAGCGGAGTTTTCAACTCGTGACTCGCGTTTTCAAAAAATTCGCTTCTGACCTTTTCTTGGGTTTTTACTCCCGTAATATCAGATAAAATAACAACGGCTATTTCCGCGGAAGCGTCGTCAAGCCAATTCGCGTCAAGGTTTTTTATCGTGACTAAATATATTTTTTCTTCAAGCGATATTTCCAATACTGTATTAACGGTATCTAATACGGCTTGTTTGACCGCATTTGTAAGTTTTTCATTTTCGGTAAGACCTACGATATTTTTACCCAAAATATTTTCGTTAACGCCGAAAATAGTTTTGATTTTTTGATTTAATAAAACTATATCAGCGTTTTTATCAACCGCAAAAATACCGTCGTTTATATTGTTGAGTACGTAATTGAGTTTATTTTTTTCTTCGGTTGTGACGGTAAGATTAGCCTTGACTTTTGCGCTGACGTCGTTTATCTCGCATAAAAGCGTGTTAAGTTCCTCGTCTTTATAAGTCGGCTTTATTTCGCGGTAATTCCCCTCGTTAATTGAACGTAAACTGTCCCTTACCATAGATATAGGAGCCAAAATTTTGTCGTTAGCAAAAACGCTAATGATAGCGGCAAAAACTACGCAAACGAACAATATCAAAATAAGCAGCGGCAGCGTTTTAACTAGATACGCCGAAACAGTCGTCATTGGCATAGCTACTCTTATAAAGACGAAACTACCGCCCGTATCGACTTTTACCGCGTAATAAATCATCTCTTTGCCCAAAGTGTCTGAAGAACGTACGAAAACCTGAGGTTCGTTAGCAAAAGCCGCCATTATTTCGGGACGGTCGCTATGATTTTCCATTGTCGTAATATCGCTTACCTGACTGTCGCTTATTACCGTTCCGTCGTTATTTATAACGGTTATTCTTATATTTTCGTCAACGGACTGAGTAAAGTTTGGGTTTTGAGAATACGCCGCGGCATAAATATTGGTAAGCTGAATAATTTTTTCTTTCGCTTGCGCTCGATTATTGCTGTCCGTGACCGCTAACCCCAACACGAACATAATAATAAGGGCGACAACCGAAATTATTACGTTGTATAAAGTAATTTTTTTTCTCATTTTATACTGTATCCGACTCCCCTTACGGTAACTATCGCTATGACGCTATTTGCTTCGGCAAGCTTTTTTCTTAATTGCGCGATATGTATGTCCAAAGTGCGGGTTTCGCCGTAATATTCGCTTCCCCACACGTTTTCCAATAGACGTTCTCTGCTGATGACTTTTTCAGCGTTTTTTGCTAAATACAAAAGTAAATTATATTCTTTCAGCGTTAAGAAAAGCGGTCTGCCGTTAGCTTCGGCGACGTGTTTTTCATCGTCTATTACTATATCTTTATAACTAAATTTATTGTTTTGCTTATTTTTTAATTTTGCGTTTATTCTGGCGATAAGCTCCATCACGCCGAAAGGCTTTTTAATGTAATCATCCGCGCCCAAATCCAGTCCTTTAACGACGGCGATTTCTTCGTTTTTTGCCGACACCATAATGACTGGAATATTAGCCGTTAAAGCATTTTTCTTTAACTCAGCTAATATTTCATAGCCGCTCATGCCTATGAGCATAATATCGAGTATTATCAAATCGGGCAGGTCTATTTTTAGAGCGCAAAAAAATTCGTCTGCATCATTATAACAACGGCATCCGATTGATGCGCTGCCCAGCGCGGCTTGATAAAGCTCTTGTATAGATTTTTCGTCCTCGACAACGAAAACGGTTTTCATTTTTTTACCTCGCTAGTTTAATTAAAAATCAGCCGAAAGCTATTTCTAGTATCATCATTACGGCAAACCCGAACATTACGCCCCACGCCCCAAGTCTTGGAAACTCGTCTAGTTTTGAATCTGGAATAAGGTCTTCCGCCACAACAAAAATCATTGCCCCCGCGGCGAATGCCAATAACCACGGCTGCAATACGGCGATATACGCCGCGAAAAAATACCCTATGACGGCTGCGACAGGTTCGACCGCGCCGCTAGCCATACCGAACAAAAACGACTTGTTTCTGCTTTTTGTGTAATTACGCATTGGCAAAGCTACAGCTGCGCCTTCGGGGAAATTTTGAATACCGATACCCAAAGCAAGCCCTAATGCGGATATAAAAGCGGCATTTTGACCGACTAAGGCAGCCGCGCCAAAAGCAAAACCAACCGCCAGACCTTCGGGAATATTGTGAATCATAACGGCGAGAAATAGTTTTGTGTGATTGTTTAGAGCGGATTTTGGTCCTTCGTCAACGTTCGCGCTTTTATGGCGGTGAGGAACAACTTTGTCTAGAAATGTTAAAAACAAACCGCCTATGCCAAACCCGATTACGACGGGCAGCCAGTTAAGTTTTCCGTAATTTGCGGACGCATCCAATGCGGGCAAAAGCAAAGACCAAATAGAAGCGGCTATCATTATGCCCGACGCAAAACCTAAAAACATAGTGTTCACTTTTCGCGGTATGTCGTTTTTGAAAAAATACACAACCGCAGCCCCTAATGTCGTCATTACAAAAATGAAGCTTATTCCCAAAACGGTAATCCAAGTATTGCTCATAAAAAATATTGTCCTTATAGTTTTATTATTTTATATTTCGCTTAAATAAAATCTATTTTTACGCGTGCGCGCCTGTTATCGCGTACTCCACCCACTCGCCTATATTGACCGCGTGATCGCCTATTCTTTCAATATATTTCGCAATCATCATAAACAAAATAACCTGATTTGCGGTTTCAGTATCTTTTTTTAAGAGCTCGACAAGCTCTTTTTTTATTATTTCAAATAGATTATCTACTACGTCGTCTCTTTTGTCAAGACCGGTTGCCAAAGCTAAATCTCTGTTAATATACGACGCTACGCTGTCTTTGACCATTTCGATAACTATCTTTGCCATTTGCGGAATATGCTCGAGTTTTTTAATATAAGGCTCGTCGTCAAACTGTAAAATAAGCTCGCTTATATCTCTCGCCTGGTCGCCTATTCTTTCTAAATCCGTAATCATTTTTAGCGCCG
>JAQUSX010000121.1 GCA_028710055.1 Clostridia bacterium
TCTATAGAAGTCGCGGAGGGTGAAATTCACGCTCTGGCTGGTGAGAACGGCGCAGGTAAAAGCACTCTTATGAAGATACTTTTCGGACTGGAAAAACCGACTGGCGGCGAGATTTTCGTGCGCGGTGAAAAGGTCTCCATATCGAGTCCCGTCGACGCCGCAAAATACGGCATCGGAATGGTTCATCAGCATTTTATGCTCGTGAACGAATTGAGCGTTTTGGATAACGTGATATTAGGAAACGAAGTCATAAGAAAGGGACTGTTAGATAGATCTGCCGCAAGAAAGAAACTCGTCGAATTAACCGAAAAATACGGAATGTCGGTCGAGCCGAACAAAATCGTGGGCGATTTATCCATAGTTCAAAAACAGAAAGTCGAGATACTTAAAACATTATTCAGAAATTGTAAAATCTTGATTCTCGACGAACCCACAGCCGTTCTTACGCCGCAGGAAACGCAGGAATTTTTCAAACAGCTTATACTGCTTAGAAAAAACGGATACACGATAATAATAATTACGCATAAACTTGACGAAATCAAACAAATATGCGACAGAATTACAATAATGCGTAACGGAAGATTTATCGCCGTGAAAAACGTTTGCGATATAAGCGAAGAGGAAATTTCCCGCCTTATGGTTGGCAGAGATATTATCCGCGAAGTCGAAAAAACTTCCTCGGAACCAAAAGAAACGGTTTTATTTGTCAAAAACGTGTCAAAAGCGTATACGAAAGAAAAATATGCTTTGCGCGACGTTTCGCTTGAGTGCAGAAGCGGCGAAATATTGTGTCTTTGCGGCGTGGAAGGAAACGGACAAAGGGAATTAATCAATATAATTACAGGCTTTGACAAAAATTACGACGGCGAAGTCGTATTAAACGGCGAAAATATCAGAAAGAAAAAGATAAGTAAAATCCGTAAACTAGGACTTTGTCATATACCCGAAGACAGGATGAAACTTGGCGTCGACGTAAAAACTTCGATTGCCGAGAACGTAATTTCCTCCAATGTAAGCAAGGTTTGTGACGGAGTTTTTTTGAACAAAAAAAAGATTAATCTATTTGCGGAAAAATGCAGAAAAGATTACGGCATAAAATGTGACGGAATAAAACAGAACGTCGGTATGCTTTCGGGCGGCAACATTCAAAAAGTTGTGATAGCGCGCGAAACGTCCGATAGACCGCTGCTTTTAGTAGCGGATCAACCTACGCGCGGAGTAGATGTCGGCGCAATCGAGTTTATACACAATAAGCTTGTTCAGATTCGCGACAGCGGAACAGCCGTGCTATTGGTCTCGTCCGATTTATCGGAACTGTTCGGACTGGCGGATCGAGTGCTTGTTTTCCGTCAAGGCAAAATCGTCGCGGAATTTAACGACGTTAAGGCTTTGACATACGAAGAACTGGGACTGTATATGCTTGGACTGAGAACGATGGAAAGGGTGGCGGAATGACTTCTAAGTTGAACAAATTCAAAACGTTTTTTTCCGATCTTTGGAAGAAAATATCCGATGCTTTTATCCGTCCCACGAGAAAACAAAAAGACGTTTATTTTTCGATACTGAGAACTATTGTCGCGGTTGCGATTTCTCTGGGAATAACTTGCATTATTCTTCTTTTTTGCTCAAAAGAACCGATGAAAGCGATTTCCACGCTGTTTTTCGGACCGCTCAAAAGCAGATTTTGGCGGGGCGAGATTTTGCGCGGAGCCGTTCCGCTTATTTTTTCGGGTGTGGCGGCCAGCCTTATGATAAAATGCGGTCAGTTTAATATGATAGGCGAAGGCGCGTTTTATGTAGGCGGACTTACAGGCGCGGTCGTCGCTATATATTTACCCGCAAGCGGATTTATTTCCGTGATGTTATCCTGCCTTGCGGCCGTAATTGTCGCGAGTGTTTTTGGGATTGTGCCGGCAGTATTAAAAGCCAAACTAAACGTCAACGAATTCGTTGTTTCGCTGATGCTGAATTTCGTGATGCTTTGGATAGGCATGTATTTTTTAAATAATTTTCTCCGCGACGAAGCTAGCGGCGATATCGCTACACAAATCATACCGGAATCGAACCGTTTTGGAATACTTCTTAGCGGAACGTATTTATCTACGGGAATACTGGTTGCGATAGCGGCGGCTATTTTATGCGCGGTGTTTTTATACAAAACGAAATGGGGTTACGCCATAAGAATGACTGGCGACAACAAGGATTTTGCTAATTTTTCCGGACTAAACGCCTGCGGAGCGATAATTTATTCACAGATTATCGGCGCAGGTTTAGGCGGTCTTGGCGGCGCGGTTGAGGTGCTGGGAAGCATGGACGCGCGTTTCAACTGGAAAACGTTACCCGGATATGGTTTCGACGGTTTTGTCGTAGCTATTCTGGCGGGTAACAATCCTATTTTGGTGCCGTTTGCCGCGCTGTTTTTGTCATATTTAAGACAGGGAGCCAGTCTTATGGCTTTGCAGACGGACGTGGCGATGGAGCTCATACAAGTTATTCAGGCGATTATTATCATAATAGTCGCGGGTCAAGCGTTTATGGCAAAATTTAAAAATAAAATTTTTAAAACGAAAGCGGAAAAGGAGGCGGCGAAATGAAAATATTGCAGATGATCGCTTCCGAAGAATTTATTTTTACCTCGCTTTCGCTTACAATACCGATACTTTTCGCGGCAATGGCGGCGTTGGTATCCACAAAAGCGGGCATTTCGAATATTAACATCGAAGGCAGTATGTCGATTTCGGCTCTTGTAGGCGCGTTGATAAGTTTTTACTGCAAGAGTTGGATTTTAGGTTGCGTTGCGGGAATCGCAACTGGCGTTATTATGGGTATGATACTGTCCTACTGCGCGCATAAACTCAAAACGGACAGCATACTCGCGGGAATTGCTCTCAATATTTTCGCGACAGGTTTTGTGGTGTTTTTAATGTACGCGGTTGTCGGCAGCAAAGGCGATACAACCGATGCTCCAAGCACTCAAGTGCCTTATTTGAACGTACCGTATCTTGAAGATATACCTTTTATAGGAATATTGTTTAGACAAAATCTGCTTTTTTATGTTGTGATTATGTCGGTAGCGATAGTGGCGTTTATGTTGAAAAGAACAAAATTGGGACTAAGGATAAAGTCCGTGGGATACAATTCGATAGCGGCGCGCTCGGTCGGCGTAAATAACGAACTTACGCAATTTTACGCGCTTATCATAGCGGGTATTTTTGCTGGTCTCGGCGGCGTATTCCTATCGATGTCCTATCTATCTACATTCAACAGCGGAATGGTCGCGGGACGCGGTTTTATAGGCCTTGCGGCGGAAGCTATGGGCGCGGGAAATCCGTGGTTGGTGATGTTGTTTTCGTATCTATTCGGCGCTGTGTCCGCCTTTTCGATAGAAGCGCAGACAAGGCTTAACGTGCCGTATGAATTATTAAATACCTTGCCTTATTTAATGACTATAATCGCGCTGATACTGTATTCGATGAAAAACAATACAAAAGTTAAAATCGTAAAGGAAGTAAAAAAAGATGAAAGCATGGGAAAGTGAATATAAATTGATGAGCGAAGCGATACCCGTCGTTTTG
>JAQUSX010000122.1 GCA_028710055.1 Clostridia bacterium
CCTAATAGCGCTACGCCTGTCATTGTAGCAACGTCTTGGTCATAAGCTGTCTTTGCGAAAAACGCGCTGAACTTCTGTGAGAAGTAGCTATAACCAACTACGAGTGTGTCACCGCCCGTGTATTGCGTTTTGCATCCAGCAAGACCAACAATGGTCGTGAATACCAAAAGCAACGAAAGAATTAGGGCTAAAACTTTCTTTTTCATTTCCTTCCTCCTATATTGAAATAGATTTTAGAGTGCGTCTTATTTTTGAGTTTGACGCCAAAACGTAAGTATAAATTATATACTAAAATGCCGATTAACTCGCACATTTACGTCCGTAAATATTAACCTTTTCTTAACAATATATATACAACGATTGCAACAGCCATAAGCGCAAAAAATAAAATCGTTTTTATTTTACGGGTTTGTATTTTTGTCATAGGCTTGTACCCGCCTTCCTTGGCAGATTCATAATAACCGCAATAAGGGCAAACTTTTTCACTCATCGGAATAGACTCGCCGCAAGTTGGACACGGACGTGAAAAATCGGCGGCAGTCCTTACCTCTTTTTCTTCGGAGTGCTCGTCGTTTATATTTTCTTTATTACTGTCTTCAATTGGCTGATAATTTTTATTTTCATTCATTCCATTCGCACTTCATAAGTTAATTTAGTCAAAGCTAAAAAAACTCATTCGCTTATAAAGTAATTTATAGCATAATTCTATTTCAAAGTCAATACCAAATTTTGCAAAAAGAATCTACAATTCGAAATATTTTCGAAATTTTAAACCAAAAAACACGATTTTTCACATCAATTTCACAAAAAGCGCGCTTTTATTTAAGCGCGCTTTTTTTTGATAATTTTTTACCGCACGGTCTTATCCTCACGGGGAGGAAAAGCCAAAGCGGGTTCTTTTTTGATTGAAAATCCTTTTTGCCATTTGCTGAAAAACAGCATAAAGAAAAAAATAAAGGAACTCAAAAACCAAGTAAGCGGGTATCCCCAAAATACGACTTCAATTTGCTGAATAATGCTTATTACAACGGTTAAATACGTAACTCTGAATACGCACCAGCATCCAAGCATAACGACCATCGACCAAAAAGATTTTCCAGCTCCCCTGAGCACCGCAGAGACGGAATGTGAAAAGGCTAACAAAAAATAGAATAACGCTTCTATGTGCGCTTGTTTGCTGCCGAAAGCTATTACTTCGGGATCCGAATTAAAGATAGCGATAAGCTTAGGCGCGAATAAAAAGAACAGTAATCCCACGCTTTCCGCCAGAACCATAGAAGTCAAAATACCAAAACGCACGCCTTTTTTCACCCTTTCGTATTCTCCCGCGCCAAGATTTTGACTGACAAAAGTCGTCAAAGAAAAATTGAAACTCATTATTGGTACGAACACGAAACCTTCTATTCTTGAATAAGCTCCGCAACCCGCCATTGCGACGTCGTCGAAAATATTTATATTAAACTGCACTACCATATTGGCAAGTCCGATTACGGAGTTTTGCACGCCCGCAGGTATGCCCATTTTTACAATTTCTTTTAATAAATCTTTATTTATACGAATTTTTTTGATATCGATATGATAAACGTCCTTAGAACGCATTAAGTAACCGATTGCCAAAAGAAAACTCGTCGTTTGAGCGATTACGGTAGCCGCCGCCGCTCCAGCTATACCCCATTTTAGTAAACCGACAAAAATAAGGTCGAGCGTAACGTTTATAAGCGACGCTACGATTAAAAATATCAGCGGATGTTTCGTATCGCCTACAGCCTGATAAACGCTGCTGGCGGCGTTATATAATACGACGGACATTATTCCGCCAAAGTATATTCTGACGTAAATAAGAGAACTGGAAATTACGCTGTCAGGCGTTTTCATCCACACCAAAATATGAGGCGTGAGAATTAGTCCGATAACCGTTAGCGCAATCCCCGCGAAAACGGCGAACGCGATATTCGTATGAATAGCTTTGGATACCGTCTCATTATCTTCCGCTCCGTAATAACGGGAAATAACCACGCCCGCGCCCATAAAAATACCAGAGATAAATCCGACGAAAAGAAAAATCATAGAGCTGGACGAGGTAACGGCGGCAAGCGCCTCTTTACCTACAAAATTGCCCAAAATAATGGAATCGACAAAATTATAAAGTTGTTGGAAAACGTTCCCAAAAAAAATGGGAACGGCGAACTTTATAATATTTTTACTTATCGAGCCTTTTGTCATTAAGACAGTATTTTTCATTTGTCACCTATCTAATTTTGATTATACGCTGACGCGGCGAAAGCGGTCAATCGCTTTAATAGTAAAAAAAGAAAAGATTTTATGTTAGATAAAGAATAAAAAAATATGTTGTTTAAAAATCCAAAAAAGAAAAAATCCCGTTTTTTTAATACGGAATTTTATAGTTACTCATATAATTACAAAATTTTTATTGAGTCATAATTTTAACTATCGAGATGAAAAATTGAAAATCTATCGCAAACAAATTACAAAATCTTTGACATATAAAATTCATTCACAAAAGTCCCGTCGACAATCAAAGAATTTCTTTTTACGCCTTCAATTTCAAACCCAAATTTTTTATACAACGCCAAAGCGTTTTCGTTACTGCAAACGACGGTAAGTTCAAGCCGATTTATCTCGTTTTTCTTTGCCCATTCTATAAGTTTTTCAAAAAAACGCGAACCTATTTTCTGTCCCCTATAATTTGAAAGAATACCCGTAACGATATAAGCGCTGTGTCGGTTTCTTTTTGTGCCTCCACGGTTAGCGGTAATATAACCTACGATATTCTCTCCGTCATAAGCCGCCAAAACGAACGCTCTGTTTTCTATGGCTGCGGTGATAAAATTGGTCTGCGGCGCGATCGTTTTCGGGCGTTCGCCTTGTTCGTATAACATAAATTTCGTTTGCCCGTCAAGCGTGTTCATCATATCCCAAAGTTTTTGAGCGTCTTGCAGCTCGGGTTGACGTATAATAATCATAATAAAATCACCTCTACAGTAATTATAAAGACAAAAAATCTATTATGTCAATCCGTTGCAAAAGGTTTTTGTTAGCATTATAATACTAATTATTATGAGCGCGAATTGGAATCCGTGGCACGGCTGCCACAAATACAGCGAAGGCTGCAAAAATTGTTACGTTTTTCGCGGCGACGCAAAATACGACCGTGATACCGAGAACGTCGTAAAAACGCAGTCTTTTAATATGCCTATCAGTAAAAACCGAAAAGGCGAATATAAAATTAATAGCGGCGAGTTAGTTTGGCTGTGCTTTTCCAGCGACTTTTTTTTGAGCGACGCCGACGTTTGGCGCGCGGACGCGTGGAAAATGATTAAAGAACGAAGCGATTGCGTTTTTTTATTTATCACAAAAAGAATATTGCGTTTTTACGATTGTATTCCGCCCGACTGGGGCGAAGGCTATGACAACGTTACTATCGTCACGACTGTGGAAAATCAAAAACGGGCGGATGAAAGATTACCGTTTTTTTT
>JAQUSX010000123.1 GCA_028710055.1 Clostridia bacterium
CGACGCTTTGCGTACGTTTATGTACGCGAAAGCGATGACGGAGACCGTTGTCGCGGAAGAAGCGCTGATGATGCCCGCTCGCGTCGTTTCGCTTTCTTGTTCCCGTAAAACTCTTATGAACGTGCCCATTCCCGTAATCGAAATTAGCGAAAAGGGCAAAGATATTTATCCTTACAGTTTTTTGACGGTAACGAGCGAAATGGACAGCTCCGTTTCGGTTATGAATCAGCTTTTGACAAAACTAATAAAACTTGCGGAAGTCGAAAAAACCACTAATATGCTCGCGGATGAAATAGAAAAAAACAAACGCCGCGTAAACGCTCTCGAAAACGTGCTTATTCCGCAAACGAAAGAAACCATAAAATATATAAAAATGAAACTGGACGAAAACGAAAGGGCTTCTATCGTTCGACTTATGAAAGTCAAAACTATTATTGAAAATAGATAATAGGAAAATTTACATTCTAGTTTTTTGTTAAAACGGTTTACTTTCGCCATGAAATGTGTTAAAGTAAATAAAATATTTTTTTAAAGGACATTAGTAATTGTTATGAGACGCTTCGGTCAACTTAATTTACAGCGTGGAAAAATCAAAACAGGTGTTTTGACCGACTCATTACGTGCTTTTTGATGTGAAATTGCTTGCTGAATAGGTAGGCAATTTTTTTATACAGAATTTTAATTAAGGGGAAAGGAGAAAATAGAATGAACAAGATTGTGTATGAAGGGCTGACTTTCGACGACGTTTTGATAATACCAGGCGCGTCGGATATTTTGCCCAAAAACGTGGATTTGTCGGTTCAACTGACAAAAAATATCAAACTGAATATACCTTTGCTGTCGGCTGCGATGGACACGGTAACCGAGTATCAGCTTGCTATCGCGATGGCGCGCGAAGGCGGAATAGGCATTATACATAAAAATTTATCGATTGCCGAACAAGCGGAGCATGTTGACAAAGTAAAACGCAGCGAGCACGGCGTTATTACCGACCCGTTCTATCTTCATCCGCAAAACAAAGTTTCCGAAGCATTGGCGTTAATGGCTCGGTATAAAATAAGCGGCGTACCGATAGTGGACGGCAATAAAAAACTTGTCGGTATATTAACGAACAGAGACTTGCGTTTTGAAACGAATTTCGAGCAACCAATAAACGACGTTATGACAAAAACCAATCTCGTTACTGCGGCAGTCGGCACGACGCTTGACGAAGCGCAAAAGATTTTGGGAAAACACCGTATTGAAAAACTGCCCATTGTGGACAAAAATTATATATTGAAAGGTCTTATCACGATAAAAGACATCGAAAAAGCCATTCAGTATCCTAATTCCGCGCGTGACGGTAACGGCAGATTGCTTGCGGGAGCTGCGGTAGGACGCGCTCACGACACTATGGAAAGAGTTGACGAGCTTGTAAAAAGCAAAGCGGACATTATCGCTATCGATTCTTCTCACGGACACAGTAAAAACGTAATCGAGCAAGTGGCTCAAATAAAAGCAAAATATCCTTCCTTGCCGATAATAGCTGGTAACGTCGCTACAAAAGACGCGACCAAAGCGCTTATAGACGCGGGCGCTGATATAGTAAAAGTAGGTATCGGACCAGGCTCAATCTGCACGACTCGTGTTGTCGCAGGCGTAGGAGTGCCGCAAGTAACGGCTATTATGGACTGCGCGGAGCAAGCCGATAAAATGGGTAAACGTGTGATAGGCGACGGCGGTATAAAATATTCGGGCGATATCGCAAAAGCTATAGTTGCGGGTTCTTCCGCGATTATGATAGGAAGTCTTTTCGCAGGCACCAACGAATCGCCGGGAACTACGGAAATATACCAAGGCAGAAGTTTCAAAGTCTATCGCGGTATGGGTTCGCTTGGAGCTATGGCATGCGGCGGCAAAGATAGATATTTCCAGGAAGACAGCGTAAAATACGTTCCCGAAGGCGTGGAAGGCAGAGTGCCTTGCAGAGGCAGTTTGGGCGATATGATATTCCAGCTAATTGGCGGCGTACGCTCGGCTATGGGTTACGCTGGTCAGCCGACCATTGACGATATGAGAGCAAACGCGAAGTTTGTTAGAATTACAAACGCGGGACTTATCGAGAGCCACCCGCACGACATTAACATAACGAAAGAAGCTCCGAATTACAGCATAAAAATAAGTAATTCATAAAAAAATTTATGAAAAAAGTATTAATTATCGATTTTGGCGGTCAAACGGTACAGCTTATCGCCAAAATAATTCGAAAAAAACACGTTTACTGCGAAGTTTTTTCTTGGCGCGCCGATTACAAAAAAATTGCCGAATACAATCCCGACGCAATTATTCTCTCGGGCGGCAACGATTCGACATATCGCGAAAACAGCCCCGCATTGGACGAAAGAGTATTTGATTTGAGCGTGCCCGTACTTGGAATTTGTTACGGTATGCATTACTTAGCCCGCATTAACGGCGGCGTTGTAGACCAAGGCACGATAGGAGAGTTCGGCAGAACGGAACTTAGCGTTCGTAGTAGTGAGCTTTTTAAAGGTATTCCGAAAAAATTCAACTGCTGGATGAGCCATTTTGACTCGGTGCAAAAATTACCCGAGGGATTTACTGTTGCGGCTGCATCAAAAGATTGCGCTGTGGCAGCGTACGAATGCAAAAAAAGAAAAATTTATGCCGTGCAGTTTCACCCCGAAGTCGTTAACTGCGATAACGGCGAAAAAATACTTGAAAATTTTTTGAAAATCGCTCAAATAAAAGGCGACTGGTATTTAGGTAATTTTATTGACATAACCGTAAATGAAATACGCGAGAAAGTAGGCAAAGGCAAAGTTTTATGCGCGCTTTCGGGCGGGGTGGATTCCGCCGTCGCGGCAACGCTCGTTCACAAAGCCGTGGGCAGTCAGCTCGTATGCGTATACGTTGACCACGGTCTTATGAGAAAAAACGAGACCGAGCAGATAATAAAAACTTTCAAAGAGGAAAGAGGTTTTAATCTCGTTGTAGTTCGGGCGGAAGAACAGTTTTTGACTAAACTCAGCGGCGTAACGGACCCCGAGAAAAAACGGAAAATTATCGGCGAAGAATTTATTAGAGTTTTCGAAAAAGAAGCGAAAAAAATCGGGACGGTGGATTATCTGGTGCAAGGCACGATATACCCAGACGTTATCGAAAGCGGCAGCGGCAGCGGCGAAGTAATAAAATCACACCACAACGTGGGCGGCTTGCCGTCGGTTATCGATTTTAAGGGCATTATCGAACCGGTCAGAAATTTGTTTAAAGACGAAGTAAGAAAAGTAGGGCTGGAACTTGGTTTGCCCGAAAATATAGTCGGAAGACAGCCTTTTCCCGGACCCGGACTTGCGGTAAGAGTGCTTGGCGAGCTAAATAAAGAGCGTCTTGATATTTTGCGCGACGCGGACGCGATTTTGCGCGAAGAAGTAGCAAAAGCGGGTTATGATAAAAAAATATGGCAGTATTTCGCTGTACTTACTCCCGTTCGTT
>JAQUSX010000124.1 GCA_028710055.1 Clostridia bacterium
TCGTTGTGCATCCAATAGTCCGCCATTTTGCAGCCGTTGGCGCATTCGCTTTGCGCTATTTCGTTTTCGTGGTGAATGGGAATATGGTCCACGCCGCCCGTGTGAATGTCAAAAGTTTTGCCTAAGTATTTTCCGCTCATTACGCTGCATTCGATATGCCAACCCGGAAAACCTTTGCCCCACGGACTGTCCCATTGCATTATGTGGTTTGGCTCGGCTTTTTTCCACAGCGCAAAATCTATCGGGTTGCGCTTGTTTTCATTTACTTCCACGCGCGCGCCGTGCATTTGGTCGTCAAGTTTTATTCGCGACAGCTTGCCGTAGTTGGGAAACTTGTCAACGGAAAAATATATTCCGTCGGGCGTTTCGTAAGCGTATCCTTTTTCCAACAGCGTTTCCACCATACTTATCATTTCGGGAATATTATCAGTAGCTTTCGGCGTTATGGTCGGACGTTTAATATTAAGATTGTCTAAGTCGTTAAAAAACTGTTTTGTGTAATACTCAGCAATTTCGTGCGGCGATTTGTTTTCTTCGCGGGCGGATTGAGTCATCTTGTCCTCGCCTTCGTCGGCGTCGGAAAGGAGATGTCCCACGTCGGTGATATTCATAACCGACTTTACTTTATAGCCGTTGTATTCCAACACTCTGCGTAAACAGTCCATAAAAACGTAGGCGCGCATATTGCCAAAATGCGCGTACTTATATACGGTAGGACCGCAAGTGTACATCGACACCGTTCCTTCCTTTATGGGCAAAAATTCTTCTTTTTTACGCGTAAGAGTGTTAAAAAACCTTATCATATCTGTGACCTCGTTATTTATTACTTGCATTTTACTTTTTTTTGCCGTTTTCGTCAAGTTTAATCAATAAGCGGCTAAAAAGACTGTCAAAATAAATTGATAATTATTTTAATTGTTAAAAATGTTTTTATGTGGTAAAATTAGTCAAAATATAAGAAAGAACGTTAATACCGAGGGTGAAAAATGTTAGATATCAAACGCATTATTGACAATACTGCCGAAGTTGAAAAAGCTTTGAAAAAACGCGGCGAATATTCTTTGACAAAAATTGTGGAACTCGACAAAACAAGACGTAATATCATCGCCAAAGTCGAGTCAAAAAAAGCTGAACGCAATATCGTTACGCAGGAAATCGCAAGATTAAAACGCGAAAAAATAGACGCTTCAAGCTTAATCGGCGAAATGGGTCTGCTTGCCGATGAAATAAAAAACCTTGACGCTGAGTTAGGTCAAATAGAAGACGAGCTTAATACGGCTTTGGCTTCTTTGCCCAATATCCCCGACGACGACCTATTGGCTGGCGGAAAAGAAAACAACGAAGTGCTTGAGTATTTCGGCGAAAAACCAACCTTTGACTTTGATTTTCAAAATCATTACGACCTTTGCGTAAAGAACGGAATGATTGATTACGAGCGCGGCGTAAAACTTGGCGGAAACGGCTACTGGCTGTACCGCGGAGTTGGAGCTGAGCTTGAATGGGCGTTACTAAATTATTTTGTGTCGGAACACCTTAAAGACGGATACGAATTTATTTTGCCGCCGCATATGCTCAATTACCGTTGCGGATACGGCGCGGGACAGTTCCCGAAATTCGCCGACGAAGTTTACTGGATAAAAGCCGACGAAGGCGAGAATACTCAGTTTATGCTCCCCACCGCCGAAACGGCATTGGTCAATATTTTTTCAAACGAAATTTTGTCTGAAAAACAGTTGCCGACAAAACTTTTTGCTTATACGCCCTGCTATCGTAAAGAAGCGGGAAGCTATCGCAGCGAAGAACGCGGTATGATAAGAGGTCACCAGTTTAACAAGGTGGAAATGGTTCAGATAGCTCATCCCGACCACAGCGCGGAAAGTTTTGCAGAACTACTCCGAAAAGCGCGTTCACTTGTCGAAGGACTGGGATTGCATTACCGTCTGTCTAAGCTTGCCGCGGGAGACGTTTCCGCAAGTATGGCCCGCACGTACGATATCGAAGTATGGCTGCCCAGTATGGGTATATATAAGGAAGTAAGCTCGGTTTCCAACAGCAACGATTATCAGGCGCGCAGAAACAATACCCGTTTCCGCGACGAAGAAACAGGCAAAACACGTTTCGTTCATACGCTTAACGGCAGCGGTCTTGCTACAAGCCGAATAATCCCTGCAATAGTCGAGCAATATCAAAACGCCGACGGCAGTATACGCATACCCGAAATTTTGCAAAAATATCTCGGCAAAACGGTGATAAAGGTTAAATAAATTTAAATAAAATTTTTCATAAAATATATTTTTTAAGAGACCGAAATATCGGTCTCTTTTTTATATGCGAGATTTGAGATTGCTTTTTATATCATAGATTAACGCTAATAATCATAGATTAAACGCCACGATTATAAGTTTTTTTATTTTTCTTAACTGATTTATCGTCAATATAATATCTCTTAATATCAAAAGGTTTTCAATCATAGAACTAAAATATTTAGCTTTTACAGCAAAAGCGAAGTCGTTAAAAATGCATATTGACTTTGAGTATAAAATATTATAATATTTAGTATATAATAAATATTAAAAATTAAGGACGCTAAATATGAGTAAAAATATTAAAACTGTTTGCTTTGTTCTTGTTGCGGTTTTGCTGTCGACATGTCTATTCGGCTGTGCTCCCGAGCAGGAATGGACGGACGAAAATGTGATTTTTGCATATGATGAGAGCGGCGATGTCACGATTACCTTCCCCGATAATTTTGTTTATCCGAAATATCCTGTTGCCAAAATGGTCGAATTTAATGTATCTTCCGAATATCCTTATTTAGCCGACTTTTATGAGTGGTTTGATTTAACACTTGAGCAGAATGAATTCGATTCTGTTTACCTAATAAAAGTAATTAAGTTGCTCACCGTCGAGGAAGCAAAAAAATTAGACGCATACATGTATCCTATGAGCAGCTATTCGACTTATTATGAAATAGTCGTAATTTATGATTATTTAAATGAAAAGGAAATTAACCAAACACATTATTTTAGATTTGCTCGTGGAACAGCAGAAAATCAAAGAAAAGGATTACCTCCTTTTCAAAACGGAGATACATTTATATCAATTTGCAGCTCCATTGACTATAGAATTCTTGGCTGTACAGTTATGGAACCTTTTTATATTTTAGATAAGGAAATCAGCGACGATACTTTCGTATATAAAATGCATAGTACCAGCCAAGATATGGCAGACATCGCAATTGAGCTTATGGAAGAAGAAAAAACAATAGTATCCGCTTATGAAGAAAATCCAAGAATATTTTCACAAAAGTTTAAACTCGGCGACCTGATCGAGTTTATAAGAAATGCTTTAGAGGAACGGGGGTATGAAATACAAAAATAAAAAGTTTTTTTCATCCCTCTTTTACATAAGTAAGTAAAACATCTGATTTTTTAGTATCTTTTCCATATTGTTGTTTGTCGGAGATTAATTTTAGAAAGCAATA
>JAQUSX010000125.1 GCA_028710055.1 Clostridia bacterium
CAATAGAGATAATATGCGAACTATCATTTACCGTATCGGTGACAAAGAGTTTGCCGTCACGGTAAACGGTTTCCGCAGTAAGCGAGCGTTCCATTTTTATATCCGAACCTACGCTGTTGTAAAAACTTCTCATTCCGCTTTTATAAATGAGCTTATACTCGGTATCGCCCGCGTTTTTTACAAAAATTTTGTCGTTTTCGGTTATTCCGTATTTATCAAAAGTAACGGCGAACAAAACGATTTTTCCGTCAGGTAAAGGGTATACGCGCGTGTGGTCGGCTGGTTTAGGCAAAGAAATATCTTTCTGCTTATTAGTCGTAACGTCGACTTCATAAACTTTATTCTTAAAAGTTGCGCCCGTTACGTACCTTTCCGCTGTATAATAAAGTTTTTCGCCGTTGGGCGACAATTTTAAATAATTTACGCTAGTAAACTCATCCACAAGCGGCGTGATTTTACCGTTATCGTAATAATACAGACGATTGCGGATTTTGTTGGAAAATCCCCCGCCGTTTTGCCAGTAAGGAGCTTCATCCAAAACTACGTAATCGCTGTTGTCTTTCATTATCTGCAACGCTTTTTTCGTGTCATTTTTTGAGTTTGCCAAAGCATCGGCATATTCGGCGGAATACTGCGCTGTAAAATAAAATTTTGTATCGCTTAAAAAGACGAATTTTCCCGCCGCGTAATCAAGGCGCAAAAATTCTTCTGCTTCACCGCCTCCAATTGATAACTTTTGCAATACTGTCAGTTGCTCGCCGTTTTTGACAGCTTCCTTATCTTTTGGATTCCTTAAACTCGGGAAAATTATATCGTTATTCACAAAATAATAAGAGCGGACATTATTCGAACTTGTCAGGCGCTTCACCTTTTTGCCGACAAGAGTATATAAATCGCTGATATAGTCATTTTCGTCAAAATCGGCTTTGACGATATTAAAATAAAGTTTGTTCCCTTTAACGCTTATGTTAATAGGATAAACGAATCTGCCAAAATGCTGGTAATCAATTTTTTTCATAAAGTCAATTCTCCTTCCGATTTTATTGTAACACTCTTTAAAATATTTTCAAGTATTTGTTTTTATGGTATCATTGATTTTAAGGAGCTAAAATGTATTATACACAAAAATTTGAAGCCTTAATCGATATTGAAACGCTGTTGAATGATTATATTGATTTAGCCCAGTACGAAAACAGCTGCAAAAACTGCCCCAACTACGGCGCGCTTTATTCTTGTCCGCCGTATGATTTTGACAAACTCGAACTGCTTCGTAAATTTACAAAACTAAAAATTATCGGTCTGCAAATATTATTTGATAAAAAATTAACGGGCAAAGTTTATTCGAAAAGTGAAATATCAACGATTTTTTGCAATATCATAACCCCCGAACGAAATTCGTTTGACTCGGACTTGCTTTTGGAGGAAAAAAAGTTAAACGGCTTGGCATTATATTCAGGCTCGTGTAATCTTTGTCAGATATGCAAACGCAAAACTATTAAACCGTGCGAACACCCCGACAAAATGCGATACAGCATAGAATCTCTTGGAGGCGACGTCGTGGGACTTAGTCGGGATTATCTGGGCGTAAATATTTTGTGGGCGGATAAAGGCAAGCTGCCCGAATATTTTTTATTCGTCGGCGGAATTTTAATTTAACTATTAATCTATTTTACCTTTAAAAAACTAATCAGAAAAAGGAGTAAAAAAATGATAACTTTTAGAGAAATAGACAGAAACAATATCTGGGATATACTAAAACTCAAAGTATCCGAAGAACAAATGCATTTTGTCGCGACAAACGCCGTATCGATTGCGCAAGCGAAAGCTCAGCCCGAATGCGTGCCTTTGGCTATTTATGACGGCGAAACCCCCGTCGGTTTTGTAATGTACTGTTTTGACTTAGAGGAAAAAGAATACTGCATTTATCGTCTTATGATCGATAGCAGATATCAGCGTAAAGGCTACGGCAGAGAAGCGCTTCAAAAAATCATCGATAAAATAAAGGAAGACAAAGAGCATCACAAAATTTTAATCAGTTTTGAGCCTAATAACGGCGTAGCGAAAAATCTTTACATAAGTATGGGCTTTGTCCCCGACGGCAGAATAATAGACGGCGAATTAGTTTACGTTTTGGAATATTAATCTTTTCAATGTTAAAACCTTCAAAAATATAATATGAAAAAAGGACGGAGAAATCCGTCCTTAATTTTTTTTAATTTTTGTTTTGGTAAATTATTTAGCGCGCTTGTTGTACGCTTCGATACCGAGTTTTAATAAATCCATCGCTCTTTCAAGGTCCGCTTGTTTCAGCACGTAAGCTATACGGATTTCATTTTTGCCTTTACCCGCCGTTGCGTAAAAACCTTCGCCGGGTGCAAACATAACCGTGTCTCCGTGGTCGTTAAAGTCAGTCAACAACCACATTTGGAATTTGTCCGCGTCGTCAACGGGCAAAGCAGCCATAAGATAAAACGCGCCTTCGGGTTTTGCGCAAATTACGCCGGGGATTTCCATTAGCTTATTATAACACGTGTCGCGGCGCAGCTTGTATTCTTTTCTGACTGCGTCAAAATAATCGCCTTTTGCGTTATATAGCGCTGCGGAAGCGACTTGGTCAAGCGTTGCAACCGACAATCTGGCTTGGCAAAACTTTGTAATCTGCTTTTGCAGTTCTTTGTTTTTTGTGATAACCGTGCCTATACGCGCGCCGCAAGCGGAAAAACGTTTTGAAACGCTGTCGATAATGATAGCGTTTTCCGCTATATCTTCAAGCTGTCCGATACTTGCCAAACTTTCGCCGCCGTAAACAAATTCGCGGTAAACTTCGTCGCCGATTAAATAAAGGTCGTGTTCTTTAGCGATGTCTGCGAGCAAACGCATTTCTTCGCGGGTTAATACCGCGCCCGTCGGGTTGCCGGGATTTGTGAACATAATAGCGCGGGTATTAGCGTTAATGAGTTTTTCGATTTTGTCTTTAAAAGCGTATTTATAGCCGCTTTCGGGAGTTGTCGTGAGCGGTCTGATGATACCGCCTGACGAGCGAATAAAAGTATTGTAGTTTGGATAAAACGGTTCGGGAATAATGACTTCGCTGCCTTCGTCCAAAATGCTGTGCATTACCATCTGAAGAGCTTCGCTGCCGCCTGTGGTGATAAAAACGTCGTTGGGCGTGTAATTAACGCCTATGCCTTTGTAGTAGTCAATGACGGCGTTGGTTAGCTCGGGTATACCGTTCGAGGGCGCGTATGCCAGTACGGGTAAAGAAAAATTGCGGACTGCGTCAAAATATTCTTTCGGCGTAGCTATATCGGGTTGTCCGATATTAAGGTGATAAACCTTTACTCCACGTTTAACGGCGTCTACCGCGTACGGGTGAAACTTCCGCATCGGCGATAGGTTGCAAGCGTTAGCTTTACTGGAAATCTTCATTGTTTTCCTCCAAACATCTTTTGAAAT
>JAQUSX010000126.1 GCA_028710055.1 Clostridia bacterium
CATCGCTATTTTGACAGCATTTATGAATAGCAACGCTGGCTACTCCGCCGCAGCCTATAACTAGACATTTTCCCATTTTACTTCTTTCTCCTTATTTGCAGCAGTATTTCTCTTATTATTTTACACGCGACAGCGGTACTTGCGCCGCTTTGGTCGTAATGAGGCGAAAGCTCGTTTACGTCGCAACCGACTACATTAAGTTTATTTAAAAGCATAACGGCGGTTAATAATTCTTTGAAAGTTACGCCGCCGGCTTCGGGCGTTCCCGTTCCGCAAAAGACAGACGGATCAAGCACGTCAAGGTCAAGGGTAAAATAAACGGGCTTGCCTTTTAGTTTTTCTACTATTTCGCTAAAACCATCGAGGTTGAATTTTTGAATAAAATTATGTTTTTTTGCAAATTCAAATTCCGCTTTTTCACCGCTTCTGATACCGAATTGATAAATTTTGTTGTCACCGACTAACTCCCACGCACGTCTCATGATGTTTGCGTGAGAAAGTTTTTCTCCCAAATATTCGTCGCGTAAATCCGTGTGGGCGTCAAGATGAATAATATGCAAATCGGGGTATTTTTTTGATTGAGCTTTAATCGCGCCCAAAGTTACAAGATGCTCGCCGCCTATCATAAACGGTATTTTACCGTCAACTAATATTTGGCTAACTTTATTTTCGATTAAGTCGATAACGGCAGCGGGGTTGCCGAAAGGAAACTCCAAGTCGCCGTTATCAAAAATATTACTGTCTATTAAATCCCTGTCGCAGTAAGGGGAATAAGTTTCGATGCCATTTGAATCCGTACGTATAGCCGTCGGGGCGAACCGTGTGCCTGGACGAAAAGACGTCGTTCCGTCAAACGGCGCGCCGAATAATACTATGTCGGCTTGGTCGTATTCGCTGTCACACCCAATAAAATTAACAATATTTTTATTCATTTTCTTTCAACATTTCCTCAACGTATTTTGGAAGACAAAACGAGCCTTTGTGCAACTTTGTCGTGTAATATTTTGTGTCTATGTTTAGGCGGTTCCAATATTCTTCTTTTATGTCGCGAGTGGGGTGAAGCCCTTTTGAAGCGAAACCGAAAAGCCAATGTCCCGAAGGATACGTCGGAATATGCGCTTGATAAACCTTGCTGACTTCAAACGTTTTTGAGATTTTTTTGTGCGCGCGTATCATAGCGTCGGCGTCGTTGGCGTAAAAGGGGCTTTCGTGCTGATTGACCATTATTCCGTGTTCGGTCAAAGCGTTATAGCAGTTGCCGTAAAATTCCTTTGAAAACAATACTTCGCCGGGTCCCGACGGGTCAGTCGAATCCACGATAATAAGGTCGTATTCGTTTTCTTTGTTACGCAAAAATTTGATTCCGTCGCCTATTATGACGTTTGCGGCGGGGTTAGAAAATCCGCAAGCGGTCTGGGGCAGATATTGTTTGCAAACTTCGATAACACGCTCGTCGATTTCAACCAAATCTATTTTTTCGATAGTTTTGTATTTACTTAGTTCTCTTAGCACTCCGCCGTCGCCCGCGCCGATAACTAAAACGATTTTGATATCTGGGTTAACCGACATAGGAACGTGAGTTATCATTTCGTGATAAATAAACTCATCTTTTTCGGTGAGCATCATTACGCCGTCCAAAGTTAAAAACCGCCCGAACTCGGGAGAATCAAAAACGGCGATATGCTGATATCGACTTTGTTCGCTTAATAGCTCACTACTGACTTTTATGGAAAGTTTTACGTTTTTGGTGTGAAACTCGCTATACCATAAATCCATTTATTTATTCTCTCCTTTCAATACGTTAAGGCGGCTTATATCCATCGCTTCGGGTCCCGTTATTACGCAGCCTTTGTCTATGGAATATTTTATATATTCAACTATATCTTTGGTTATTTTTTCACCGGGAGCCAAGACGGGTATTCCAGGGGGATAACAAATAACAAATTCGCAGCTTATTTCGCCCACACATTTATCCAAAGGTTTACTCACCTTATTGGCAAAAAATGCTTTTTGGGGCGACATTTCCACAATAGGGTTAATATATTGACTGTTAAGTAAGCGGCTTTTGTCTTTTTTGTACAGCCTTTTTATTTCGCCGAGCGAACTAATGAGCCGTTCGAGATTTTTCATAATATCGCCTACGGAAATATAGGCGAGAATATTCGTAAGGTCGCCGAATTCTATTTGTATGTCGTATTCGTCCCGCAGAATGTCGTAAACTTCGATACCCGCAAGACCGATTTCGTATGTGTTTATAGAAAGTTTTGTAGAGTCAAAATCGTATATGCTGTCACCGTTAATGAGTTCTTTTGAAAAAGCATAATATCCGCCGAATCCATTTATTTCTTCTCTCGCGTATGTAGCGAACTCTTCAACTTTTTTAAAAATCTCAAAGCCGTTAAGCGCTAAATTTCGTCTTGAAATATCGAGACTGGATAAAAGCAGATAAGAGCCGCTTGTCGTTTGAGTCAAATTTATAATTTTTCTGACGTAATCAGCGTTAACGTCTTTGCCGCAGAGCAGTACCGAGCTTTGTGTGAGCGAACCGCCAGACTTATGCATACTGACAGACGCCATATCCGCGCCCGCTTTCATAGCGGTAATGGGCATATTTTCGCCGAAATAAAAATGTGTGCCGTGCGCTTCGTCCACAAGCACTTTCATACCGTGTTTGTGAGCGAGTTCTACGATACCTTTTAGGTTTGAGCAAATACCGTAATAAGTCGGATTGTTTACCAAAATCGCCTTTGCGTCGGGATTTTGAGCTATGCTTATTGCCACTTCGTTCATAGACATACCCAAAGCGATTCCCAGTCTGTCGCTCGTTTGCGGATTTACGTATACTGGTATCGCACCGCTAATTACAAGACAGTTAATAACGCTTTGGTGTACGTTACGCGGCAATATTATTTTTTCGTCTTTTTTTACTGTCGACAGCACCATCGCCTGAACGGCGGACGTCGTTCCACCCACCATAAAAAAGGCGTGAGCAGCGCCGAACGCTTCGGCTGCAAGTTCTTCCGCTTCTTTTATGACGCTAACGGGGTGGCAAAGATTGTCGAGTTGTTTCATAGAGTTAACGTCGACAGATAAGCATTTTTCACCCAAAAAAGCCGTAAGCTCAGGATTGCCTTTGCCCCGTTTATGACCGGGAACGTCAAAAGGCACGGTTTTATTTTGTTTTAGCTGTTCGAGAGCTTCGTAGATAGGTGCTTTGTTTTGATTCATTCGTCGTTTCCTTTTCTGTCGTATACGTTTACGCCGCTAAAAATCTCTATCATTTCTTCTCTGAGAGAGTTAGTTATTTCCAACCTTGTTTTTGGAGAAATTTCGTATACATCAGTTTTAAACAGATAGTTTTGCAAATCTATGTCTTTGATAAGCATTTTCGTATGGAAAATATTTGACTGAAAAACGTTTATATCAATA